>NZ_JBDFXP010000082.1:0-10249 GCF_040911965.1 Phocaeicola sp. RTP21359st1_B8_RTP21360_211022 | reverse complement strand
AGATATCAGAAGGTGGAGATAGAAAAGGATGGAACGGTGCATCTGACCATCATTCCGGGTAAGGTAAAGACCATCAAACTTTGACGGATATTGAATTGTTTGGGTATGGAGTGGGTAAATTTCAGTATATCACGGGTGTTTGATGAGGAGAGCAATTAGTGTAAAATAGTTTTTACGCCTTGATGTTATAATCTTTACATAAAAGAAAACAATTCTACCGTTGAAGCTCTTACGTGGGATACCGCTTTCAAGAACATAAACGAACCAAGCGGATGGGCCATGAAAGGGATACATGAAGAAGCCTACTAATAAATCCGGCATCAATTGACATAACAAAATCGGATAACTGAAAAATTATCCGCTTTTAGTTTCTTTATTTCGAAAGAAAGATATATATTTGCAACGCTTTTTCAGAAAAGCACCCGATATTGCAGAAAAAACAGTTGCCGAAATGGCTCAGTTGGTAGAGCAATTCATTCGTAATGAATAGGTCCCGGGTTCGAGTCCCGGTTTCGGCTCAAGAAGCGGTAGAATACCGCTTCTTTTTATTTTATATAGTTCTCTTTTTCCATATAATAAAGCCCTTCTCCACGGTCACCATTCTCTAAATCAGTTAACTCTACTTTAAATATTCGGTAGGGGAGAATATTTTTCTGGTGTCTGGGCATATCCACGGTCAGCAGATAGGCATTGCCGTATTCGGTAGCATCGAAGTACTCTTTTATCTCTTGTTTCATCAGAACAGGTACTTCTTCTCCATTTATCCAAACGATAGCTTTTAGTTTGTCAGCCGATGGTGCCAGCAAAACGCCTTTGGCTTGTTTGCTTAAACCTGTTTGCTCAATCTTGCTAAGATCCTGTGCATGTACAAGTGAGGATTTTTCTTCTTTTTGCCATTGCAGGGTGCGGGTCAGACTCATGGGTCGAACATATATCTGATAGGTGGGCATGCCTCCAGGGATGTGGAAAATACGTAGTCCATAGACTTCCATACGATGATAGCGAATGTTGAGAGTGGTATCACGATCGGCAATGAAATTCCATGCCCAAAATTCGAGACGTTGGTCTTTTTCCGCTAGTCCGGGTTTTACGGTATGTGGGTAGGTAGACATATTGATAGCTCCCATACTTTGATACTTTCCTTTAGGAATACGGGTGGTGTAGTATCCGTTTTTGTCAGTGATGGCTTGTTTAATGTCATCAAAAGAGGGGCTCTGCCAAAAGATGGAACAACTGTCAATGGGTTGTCCGTTATAATCTGTTACTTGTCCGCGTATGGTTATTGAATCCCGTTGTTGTGCATATCCAGCAGAATAAAGAAAAAATAGGATAAAAAGGAGAATCAATTTAGGAATAAAAGGTGTTTTCATTATTTTATCTGTTAATTGTGTTTTTAATGTGTATCTTTTTCACTTCTCACCACTTCCCATCCTTTGAACTGTATCAGGACTTTATGTAACGTGGTTCCTTGAGCCAGATACAGCACTTTTCTTCAAAATTATCATAATAATAAGAAGCGTAATCCTTTATGAACAGGTAGAGGACAACATTGCAATAAGTCTCAAAACATTTTTCCAGTCTTTCCAATGAAACCCCTGCCTTTGAGAAATCAAAATAAATCATCTGGAAACGGTTGCGCTGGTCGGTGGAATTCTTACCAATCCATAGTCCGCTGAATAACTTTCGAAACGGTCTTTTTGCAAAATGTCATAGTAGGCTTTCATTATGCTTAGGAAAAGGCTTTTTCCGAAACGGCGCGGACGTATCATAAAGATATAGCTGGCTGTATCTTCAATCAGGGGCAAATACATGGTCTTGTCCACATAATAATAATTTTCAGTCCGCATCCGCACAAAGTCCGAGATGCCGTAAGGGATTTGAGGCGCTTTTTTTGTTTCCATCTTTCTTCTTCTCTTTTTTATAGCTATACAAAGCTACACCATTTTTTTCTGATACCCGGCATGGAAAGGGCTGTTTTTTCCACTCTATTTCGAAAACGTTGGCAAAAGCACCGCGCAGCCTTCCTCTTTTCGAAGGCAAGGCCGCGCAAGATTTCGGGGTGCAAAGCATCTCTTCTTTGAATACATGCTGTAAGAGAAGCGGTAAAGATATGCATGAAATTGTTGGAATCAGACTCACGTTGCCATATTATGAATCATATGCTTCTTCGTGCACTCCCTTCACGGCCCGTCCGCTTGGTTCGTTCATGTTCTTGAAGGCGGCGTCCCACGCAAGGGCTTCGGCTGTAGAACATGCCACACTGGGCACGCTTGGCACGCTGCGGGCTGCGCTTTCACTGGGAAAGTGCTCCTGGAAGATGCTGCGATAGTAGTATTCTTCCTTGTTTTGTGGCGTATTGATAGGAAACCGTTCGGTTGCGTGCGCCATTTGCTCGTCACTGACGGCTTCGGCGGTAAGGGCTTTCAGTGTATCAATCCAACTATAGCCCACGCCGTCGCTGAACTGCTCTTTCTGTCGCCATGCTACACTGTCGGGCAACATGTCTGCAAAGGCTTTGCGGACGATTTTCTTTTCAATGGTGCTTCCGGGGCACATCTTTGCCTCGGGATTGAGGCGCATGGCTATGTCCAGAAAATCTTTGTCCAGGAAAGGCACTCGGCCTTCCACTCCCCATGCTGCGAGGGATTTATTGGCACGGAGGCAGTCATAGAGGTGGAGCTTGCCTAGTTTACGCACGGTTTCTTCATGAAAGGCTTGGGCTGTAGGGGCTTTGTGGAAATAGAGATAGCCGCCGAACACTTCATCAGCTCCTTCGCCACTCAGCACCATTTTGATTCCCATGCTTTTAATGACGCGTGCCAGCAAATACATCGGGGTAGAGGCGCGAACGGTGGTGACATCGTAAGTCTCGATGTAGTAAATGACGTCGCGAATAGCGTCCAATCCTTCTTGGATGGTATAGTGGATTTCATGATGCACGGTTCCGATAAAGCGGGCCACTTCGCGGGCTTTTATTAGGTCGGGCGCACCTTCCAGACCGATAGCAAAGGAATGGAGCTGAGGCCACCAGGCATCTTTTTTATTGTCGGTTTCTACCCGTTTGCCTGCATATTTCTTGGCAATGGCAGAGATGACGGAACTGTCCAGACCGCCGGAAAGAAGTACGCCGTAGGGCACATCACTCATCAGTTGACGTTTAACGGCCTCTTCCAGTCCGTCGTGTATGTCCTGGGAATAGGCATTGTTGTTTTTCACGGTTTCGTATTCAAACCAGTCGCGGACGTACCAGCGGGTCATCTTGCCTTCTTTTCCCCAATAGTAATGGCCGGGAAGGAAGGGTTCGTATTCATCACAGAACCCTTCGAGGGCTTTCAACTCGCTGGCGCAGTATATTTTGCCGTCCTTATCCTTACCTATATATAAAGGTATGACTCCGATGGGGTCGCGGGCAATGAGGAAATCGTCTTTCTCCTCATCATAAAGGGCGAAGGCGAAGATGCCGTTCAGGTCTTCGAGGAAGTGAATACCTTTGTCACGGTAAAGGGCAAGGATGACTTCGCAGTCGCTTCCGGTTTGGAAATCATATTTTCCGGCGTACTTTGCACGAACATCCCGATGGTTGTAGATTTCTCCGTTCACGGCAAGGATTTGTTTCCGGTCGGGACTGTATAGGGGCTGCCCTCCGCTTTGAGGGTCTACGATGGAGAGGCGTTCATGGGCCAGGATGGTAGAGCCGCCTACATAGATACCGTTCCAGTCCGGTCCGCGGTGGCGGAGCTTTTGTGACATTTTCAATGCCTTCTGACGCAACTCTTGCGTTTGTTGCTTTATCTTGAATATTCCTACGATTCCACACATAATTGTATTTGTTGATTTATTTATTGAGATAACTGTCTATGTCCGTTGCCGCTTTCCGTCCGCTGGCAATGGCGCGTACCACCAGGCTGGCTCCGCTTGCCGCATCGCCGGCTACGAATACGTTTTCGGTGAATTGGGGATGTTCGGGTTTTAAGAAGCCCATTGCCAGAAGAACCAGGTCGGCTTCAATCACTTCCACCTTTCCGGTGGGCTTCATGACAGGGCGGCCGCCGTCGGGATCGGGAGTCCATTCCACCTGTTCCACTTCCACACCGCACACTTTACCGTTTTTGCCTAAAAACTTACGGGTGGCGAGAGACCATAGGCGGCTGCACCCTTCTTCGTGAGAAGAGGTGGTTTTCAGTACGACGGGGAATTGGGGCCATGGAGTGGCAGGATTCTGTCCTACGGGCGGCTGGGGCATGATTTCTATTTGGGTGACGCTTAGGGCACCTTGCCGGTTGCTGGTCCCTATGCAGTCGCTGCCGGTATCCCCTCCGCCGATGACCAGTACTTTTTTCCCTTTGGCAGTAACCAGTTGTTCTTTCGGGAACGTCATGCCGGCAAGGATACGGTTTTGTTGCGCCAGCATGTCCAGTGCCGGGTGGATGCCTTTCAGTTCGCGTCCGGGGACAGGGAGGTCACGGGCGGTCGGAGCTCCGGTGCAGATGCAGTAGGCGTCAAAACCTTCGGGGAGTTGCCGCACATCCACATCGTTGTTCATTTTGAAGTGGATGCCTTCTTCTTCCATCACCCGGATACGGCGGTCGATGATGGGCTTGTGCAGCTTGAAGTTGGGGATGCCGTAACGTAGCAGGCCGCCGGGAGCCTCATTCTTGTCGAAGACGGTCACTGTGTACCCTTTTCCGTTGAGCTGGTTGGCGGCGGCCAGTCCGGCGGGCCCGGCGCCGATAATGGCTACTTTCCGTCCGTTGCGTTCAATGTTCCGGGGCTTGATGTAACCTTCGCGGAAGGCTGCTTCGGCAATGGCCGCTTCGTTCTCGCGGATGGTGACGGGAGAGTCCATGCTCAGTTTCAGCACGCAACTCTTTTCGCAGAGGGCGGGGCAGATGCGGCCGGTGAACTCAGGAAAATCGTTGGTTTCGTTCAATATCTTGTAGGCTTCCTCCCATTTGCCTTTGTAGAGGGCATCTTGGAATTCGGGCTGCTTGTTGCCCAGCGGACAAGCCCAGTGGCAGAAGGGAACGCCGCAGTCCATGCAGCGTGAGGCTTGAAGTTTCCGGTCACGGCTGTTCAGAGTCTGTTCTACCTCGCTATAATCTGATATCCGGTCGTGGATGGGACGGTAGCCCGCTTCCTGACGCGGAATAGTTAAAAATGCTTTTGGATTTCCCATATCTTTGTTGTATTTCTTTTGTCGTTAATAATCTCTTTGTACATCAGCTATTTTTTGCTGTAGCTTGCGCATTTGTTCTTCTTGCAATACTCGTTTATATTCGATAGGTACTACCTGGATAAATTCATCCACATAGTGATTCCAGTTATCTAATATTGTTCGTGCCAGTTTGGAACCGGTATAGAGGTAATGCTGACGGATCAGTTCATGCAGCTCCTTCCGGTAAGATGCCTCCTCGATAAGTGAGAGCTCCACCATCTCCATGTTGCAGAAATAATCGAAGTTGTGGTTCTTGTTCCACACGTAAGCCACGCCGCCACTCATTCCGGCAGCGAAATTCCGTCCGGTTTCCCCCAGTACCACGACCCGTCCTCCGGTCATGTATTCGCAACAGTGGTCGCCTACACCCTCTACCACGGCCGTCACACCGGAATTGCGGACGGCGAAGCGTTCGCCCACCCGTCCGTTGATATACACCTCGCCGTCAGTAGCGCCATACAGCAGGGTGTTTCCGGCGATGGTATTCTTTTCCGCATCGAAATTGCTGCGCACGGGGGGCAGTACCGCAATGCGTCCGCCGCTCAGTCCTTTTCCCAGATAGTCATTCGCTTCGCCTTCCAGCTTGAAACTGATGCCGTGGGTCAGGAACGCACCGAAACTTTGGCCTGCCGAACCTTTGAATTTGATGTGGATGGTCTGTTCCGGAAGTCCTGCCTGCCCGTATTTCTTGGCAACCGCCCCTGCCAGCATGGCACCTACCGAACGGTCCGTATTGGCGATGGTGTATTCCAGGGAAATCTCTTTTCCGTTTTCTATGGCATCCCGGGCGGCGGCCAGTATGGTTACATCCTTTACATGGGCGATGTCGTGCTTCTGTTCCATGACATGGTGTATGGCAGCTCCGCTGTCCACCCGGTGTAGCAGTCTGCTGAAATCCAATAGTGAGGATTTCTTCTCACTTGGCGCTTGTTGTATTTCAATCAGGTCTGTCCGTCCAATGATATCCTCCAACCGGGTGAATCCCATTTCGGACAGATATTCGCGTACTTCCTGTGCCAGGAAAGTGAAATAATTCACTACATATTCATAGTGTCTGCGGAAATGTTTGCGGAGTTCGGGGTCTTGGGTGGCCACGCCTACGGGACAGGTGTTGGTGTGGCACTTGCGCATCATGACGCATCCCAGCACAATCAATGCGGTGGTACCGAAACCGAATTCTTCCGCACCCAGCAAGGCCATGTTGATAATATCCCGTCCGGTTTTCAACTGTCCGTCCACTTGCAGTTTCACTTGTCCGCGGAGTCCGTTCAACACCAAGGTCTGTTGCGTCTCGCTCAGTCCTATTTCGGGCGAGATACCTGCATACCGCATACTCGATGCAGGCGATGCGCCGGTTCCTCCTTCCGCTCCCGAGATGACAATCAGGTCGGCTTTCGCTTTGGCCACTCCGGCGGCAATGGTTCCCACGCCGCTTTCGGCTACCAGTTTCACGCTGATTCGTGCCTGTGGGTTTACGTTTTTCAGGTCGAATATCAACTGGGCCAAATCTTCGATGGAATAAATGTCATGGTGGGGTGGAGGGGAAATGAGCGAGATGCCCGGAATGGAGTGGCGGGTTTTGGCAATCACCTCATCTACCTTGAATCCAGGCAGTTGTCCTCCTTCTCCCGGCTTGGCGCCTTGGGCTACCTTTATCTGAATCTCTTCGGCATGGACCAGGTATTCGGCGGTGACTCCGAAGCGTCCCGATGCTATCTGCTTGGTCTTGCTGCAAAGTGAGATACCCTGGTAAGTGCCGGTAATGCGGTCGCTGTCCTCACCTCCTTCACCCGTATTGCTGCGTGCGCCCAGTTTGTTCATGGCCAGTGCCAGCGCCTCATGTGCCTCCTTGCTGATAGCACCGAAGGACATGGCTCCTGTCACGAAATGTTTCACGATGTTTTCTACCGGCTCCACCTTTTCCAAATCAATGGGGTTTCGCTTGTGCCCGAAGAAGTCGCGCAGGAAGAGGGGTGACTCTTTTCCATCTACCATGGAGGTGAATTCCTTGAACTTCTTGTAGCTGCCCAGCCGGGTGGCCAGTTGCAGGGTGGAGATGGTTTCCGGATTCCAGGCGTGCCGTTCTCCGTCTTTGCGGAAAGAGAAAAGTCCGTTGTGCGGTAAAATGTCGCTCACTTCTTTTGCGGCGAATCCGGCATCGTGCAGGGCGATGGCGTCTCTGGCGGCTTCTTCCAGACGGATGCCTCCGATGCTGGATGTCTGTGTGCCGAAATAGCTTCTCAGCAATTCCTCGCTGACCCCTACGGCTTCAAAAATCTTTGCGCCCCGATAGGAACGGATGGTAGAAATGCCCATCTTGCTCATGATCTTGAATAAGCCCTTGCGGATGGCCTTGATATAGTTCTTTTCGGCCGTTTCGTAATTCATCTGCACATCGCCTTTCCTCACCAGTTCATCCAGTACGGCGAAGGCCATGTAGGGATTGATGGCACTGGCGCCATATCCCAGCAACAGGGCGGCGTGCATCACCTCGCGAATCTCGCCGCTTTCTACAATCAATGCGGTTTGCACGCGTTTCTGAACGGAGATGAGGTGATGATGGACAGCGCTAACCGCCAGCAGCGACGGGATGGCGGCATGGGTGTCGTCCACAAAACGGTCGCTCAGAATGATATAGTTCACTCCGTCGGTAACGGATTGCTCGGCTTGTTTGCACAGGTCGTTCAGGGCCTCTTGCAATCCGGTTTTTCCCTTGCTCACCTCGAATACGATAGGGAGTTTCACGGTATTGAATCCTTTATACCGGATGTTGCAGAGGATGTCCAGTTGGGTGTTGTTCAGCACGGGATGAGGCAGGCGTACCATTTTGCAATGGCTTTCGCTGGGCACCAGGATATTCATTCCCACGGCGCCGATGTACTCGGTGAGCGACATGACTAACTCTTCACGGATAGGGTCGATGGCGGGATTGGTCACTTGGGCAAACTGTTGGCGGAAATAGTTGAACAGTAACTGCGGCCTGTCCGAAAGGACGGCCAGCGGCGTGTCATTCCCCATAGAGGCGATGGGTTCGGCCCCTGTGTTGCACATCGGCATGAGGGTGCGTTCTATATCCTCGCGCGAGAATCCGAAGGTACGCAGCATACGGTCATAGCCGTCTATCCGGTTGTCTATCTTGCGTCCGCTTTTCAAGGTATCGAGCTCGATGCGGTTGGCAGACAGCCAAGCGCGATAGGGGCGTGCCGATGCCAGTTGTTCTTTTAGTTCACCGTCATAATATATTTTACCCTGTTCGGTATCAATCATCAGTATTTTTCCCGGTTGCAGACGCCCTTTCTCTTTAATCTCTCCCGGTTCGAAATCCATCACGCCTACTTCACTGGCCACTACCATCATGTCATTATTGGTAATGAGGTAACGGGCAGGGCGCAGACCGTTGCGGTCCAACATTCCTCCGGCAAACCGTCCGTCACTGAACAGCAGCGCGGCAGGCCCGTCCCAAGGTTCCATCAGGATGGAATGGTATTCGTAAAACGCTTTCAACTCTTCACTGATAGGGTTTTTGTCGTTGAACGATTCGGGTACTAGCATCGCCATGGCATGGGGCAGGCTCAGTCCCGACATCACAAAAAATTCCAGTACATTGTCCAGTGAGGCGCTGTCGCTCATGCCCGGCTGGATAATGGGACGGATGTCTTTGACATCCCCCAATGCCGGAGAGGAAAGGACACTTTCGCGCGCCTCCATCCAACCCCGGTTACCGCGGATGGTATTGATTTCGCCGTTGTGCGCTAACAAACGGAACGGTTGGGCGAGGCTCCATGTAGGAAATGTGTTGGTGCTGAAACGGGAGTGTACCAATGCCAATCCGCTGGTAAAGTAGGGTTGCGTCAGGTCCGGGAAGTACTCGCGCACTTGCATGGACGAGAGCATACCTTTATATATAATGTTTTTTGCCGATAGCGAAACGATGTAGAAGTCCGTGTGCCGCACGCGCTTTTCTATCTTCTTGCGGATGATGTAGAGGGTGCGTTCCAGACTGTCCGCATCTGTCACTCCGGTGATGAATACCTGTTTGATGTCCGGTTCGGTGGCCCGTGCGTCCTTTCCCAGGCAGGCGGGGTTGGTGGGCACATTGCGCAGGTGCATCAAGGTAAGTCCTTCGCGTTCTATTTCTTCAATCATAATGCTTAGGATGCCGGCCTGCTCTTTTTCGTCTTTGGGCAGAAATACGAGTCCGGTTCCGTATTTTCCTTTTTCGGGTACGGGGATGCCTTGCAGGAGGATGAATTCGTGGGGAATCTGTAGCATGATTCCGGCTCCGTCGCCGGTTTTGTTATCGGCTCCTTCTGCGCCTCGGTGGCGCATGTTTTCCAATACCTTTAATGCGGAGTCTACCAGTTCATGCGACTTGTTGCCATGAATGTTGACTACCATGCCTACGCCGCAAGCGTCATGTTCGTTGGTTGCGTCATAAAGACCTGTTTGCTCTGTTTTTACCATTATTGCTATCTTTAGTTTATAATAATGTTGGTTTGTATTTCATATTGTTCTACAAAAGTAGGTAATTTATTTCTTTTTGATAAAGGGTTGGTGCTTTATTTTGATAAAAAGATGCAGTCTTGCGTCTCTGTATTACAGTTTGTTGTATATATGACGTGTCTATTTAATATTTGAAAGCTAGATTATAAAAAATACTTTTAAATTGTAAGTTTGAATGTTTTTTTCATGATTATCCGCCTATATACCACTAGATGATAAATGGAAATTTATGGATAGAACGCGGATTTATTTCGTTCTACAAATTAAAATTGGAACGCAAATGACACAAATTAATAACTGCACAGCATGGATATAAACCTGCCAGAGGTTAGATTTGTGTCATTTGCGTTCCGGTTTAACCGATAAATTAGTATTTGGTGGTATGGGGATAATCATATTAAATAATGTGGGAAACTTTAGTATATAATGTGTCGCCGCACCTTATATATCTTTTACTGTAGATACTAATTGAAAAGTGCGCTGTATTCTAATTGAAAAGAGCTCCATCCATAACTTGTTACAAAATTACTA
>NZ_JBDFXP010000081.1:0-12533 GCF_040911965.1 Phocaeicola sp. RTP21359st1_B8_RTP21360_211022 | reverse complement strand
TTGACAAACTTTTCAAAGAACTCATTTTATTTACTGCCAGAGCCGCTTAGGCGTGGCGAATTTTTAACGAACTATTGTAATAAAATTAGGAAAGAGAAAATAGATTCTATTGAAAGTATATTCAAAGGTTGGGAGAAAGATTCCATCTATTACTCATCCAAAGAGAAAGCCGATTCAATTGTGTTTGCGATAGACTACTGGGAGGCTTCTGAATGGGTGGATATGTCGGTCAATCCCGAAGATCATTATTGGTGGGGAGATTTAGATACTGCCACCTACAGCAAATTAGAATCTGCCTTATGCGAAGAAATTGCCAAGCCAAATTTCAGCAGCCGTGCAGAAGATTATATGAAGTTGGATACATATAAGAGGTACAAGGCGTATCTTTGCGAAAATGCAGACTATATTAATCTCATGTTTCAAGGTTTCTTGTTTACAGAACCGGCTACCGGACTATGCGGGTTTCTAGTGGATGATATAGTGAGAAGCCGATATCCCACTGCCCCAAGTATTCGGGTAATGACCTTAAAGATAGATAACCAAGATGACGAGATGTTCGCCAAGTTGAAATATCAGAAAGCTATTTGGCGGTTGATGAATAAAGAAAGAGATGCGAAGAGTAACAAGCAATGAGAATGGTAGCTATGAGTAATTTGAAAAACAAAGTATTAACAGCAATGGGTATCATAAAATACTCATTTGGTTTCTGACGATTATTCCTGTCGGTATTCCTTTATGTGCTATTATTGGGCTTATGTATGGTATTAAAAATAAAGATACAATATTTACCAAATGCTCTGCCGTAGCTTTATTTGTTGGAATAGCTTGTATTGTTTATACTCTATTAGTTATAAAATCTACGTAGATTGAAATATTTACCAAATATGTGAATAAAAGATTATCAATAAATATAGGGAAACAAACCAAAGGTGTATGGATATAAATAAGGTTATTAATGATGTCTTCAAAATTGTACTAAATATTTTATTTGTATTTACAAAGAGTTATTTGACAACATAGCACCGCAAATCGCTGAAATTTGCACGGTTGCTAATTCGTTACCTCTATTTCTCAAATACTCTGCTAAAAGTTTATTCTTCAATCGGTTAAATCCAACCGATGAAAATCTAAAATAAAAATACACGATAAAGATATAAAAGAAATCGTGTTTTGTTTAGGTAGATTTTACACCGCTCGATATGCTTAAAAATTATCGTCAAAGTTGTAACGAATAAATCAGCAGCTTCCATACTCTGTTCACTTTCTTGGGAATAACCCAACAGATGCTTGACATCCTCTCCTTTTTTTTTGGGGGGGGTAAAAGTTATTTTTTTCTCCTGAAAATAAAATGGCCTTGGTAGTCTTGAAGTCCTATATCAACTTTTCATATTCATAACTGATTAAATATTTAACTAGTAATATTCGTTACCAGTTATTTAGTGGTGTTCAGATTGCCCCTCTTCATTCACTAACCAATCCTAAATCGTTAATGTGATTCGTCAGTAATTAGCAAATTTCCTTAATATTTAGTCCCTCCAGACTATTATTAAGGCAAGAAAAAACAAATCCGTTTAATTCGGAGGCAAAGTCAACAGTATACAGATAGATGAAATCTCCTTTATAGAACATATCTCCTTTACGGCTTTTAACGAAGTAATACATTTGAAAGACTGTATTCATTTACAACAACTGATCAAAGTTAGGATTAAGGTACTTGCTGCGGATTCAAGCTACACTAATAATATCAATTTAAAAAGTTTTACAAAATACTTCTTTAAGTACAAGGTCTGAGCTATCTAAATTGCTCCATTTCGTAAGATTTGATGGTCAGAACTCAGCCATGAAAGTGCTACCAGATTGAAAGGAAGTTTTAAAATGTAGAAATAATATTATTTACAGACCAGAATAAAAAGCCAGAAACAGGGAAGTGGAAATATTTTGGATTTTCTTTGGAGTACATACGTTCAATGCGGTATGTATGATTGAAAAGGTCACGAAGAAAAAAAAAGAACGGCAGCATAATCTGACTAAAATAAGAGGAGAGAGTGGGTGAACTTCACCTAAAAATGAGGTATATAATGCATGGATGGAAAAAATAGGAATATGTAAATGATATTCTATAAAAAATGGAAGACTGGGGCTTTTCGAAAAAATGAAGAGAAAAAAAATTATATAAAGTGTTTTTTTTATTAACTTATAGGAAAGAACATCTTATGAAAGAGAATCAATTTATTTTTCAAATCATTCGTATTTGTTTGTGTCATAAAAAGTCTTAAAACAAAGTTTATTTGAATATTAGATACTCATTATATCTTTGTGCCTTCAAACAAAGAGTACATTAAATCAGAACAAACAGCCGTTTGCACGAGCATTGAATTTAACTTTATAATAAATCTAGCTGTGTGGTGAGAGATGAGACTGCTAGCGAGATAATCTATTTATTAGAACTTAAGTGCCCCTATTGCATGAGTGAATGTTCAAGAGTATGGCCTGAATGATATCAAATGAGTACAGAAAGCGACTCGAAACGATATGGAAGATAGCTATATGATACCCTCTAAAAGTAAATCTATCAAGAGACGTCAGACGTTTATGACAATGTTTTTTTAACAATACGATGTCACAACACATAGCTTTTGTAGATGAGTTATTTTAAGATAATATTGGTGACAACAACCGACTTTTGTATGGTACCTCATTTCAATATCCTTAAGTTCGTCAGTATCCCCTCGGAAAACGTTTTGTCGTGGACTTGCGAGTACCTATCTCTTGCTGTTCAAGAAATCTTGTGCTATAGAAGATTTATTGTGTATGGTTTGAACACACGTTTTTGATCATCCACAATTATAGTTGAGTGATACCACCTTCAACTTGTAAAAAGAATGTTCCGTTTGTTGGATAAAATACTTTTTGAATTGGCCATCCTTTCTTGATTTTTATAGAATATGCTAAAAATACATTCAATTTTTACTTTGAATGGCTCATTCACTAATTAAGAATAATATTATAGGGAATATATGGTATTTGTGAAATATCATAAAAAGGGTCTTTTTCAAACACTGTTAGGGATACTGTAACAGTCGGTGTTATAATAGTGTATCACTCTATTATGAAGATTGACCATATAATCAGAATTAGCAATGTGAAACATATTTTTTTAAGTTTGATATTGGAATAATATTGTTTTTTTATGCTTTTCGAACAGATGTTAGTTCAATGTGAGATAAAATAATGTTTCATAACACTAAGGTGTTGATTGTTAGATGTATATGAATTGAGGTGTTAGATTTTTAAAATCATTTTATAATTCAAATACAATTTCGCTTTATTATTTTTGCTGGCAAAGAAAAAGTAAGAAAAATCTGACTTTTTTATTTATGAGTACTCATTAGCATTTTATCTATTAATTTAAATTTATCAAAAATGAAAACTAAACCTTTTTTAAAATCGATGGCATTAGTGATTTGTTGCTTAACTTCTTTTGTATTGGTATCATGTGATAAGGATGATGATAAGCCCAATTTAAAAATCAGTCCTAATAAAGTAGAAGTTGCAGTTGGTAAAACGGTTACTGTGTCTGTTAGTAATGGTACTGCACCATATACGACGAAATCAAGTGATGCAAAAATCGCAGTTGCGAAATCAGATAAAAATGCGATTGTAATTACCGGTGTAAAAGATGGTTCAGCAATGATAACTATTACGGACCGGAAGGGAGTTACAGGAAAAGTTGCTGTAACTGTAAGAACTGTAAAAGAGACCCCAAAAACTCCAAAAGGACTGGATTTTGATAAACAATCTATTACTGTGAGTGTTGGAAAAGATGGTATAGTAACAGTAAAAGGTGGTGCACAGCCATATTCTGCCGTTGCGAAAGATGTCAATATTGCTACGGTATCAGTCAAGGAAAATAAAGTCAACATAAGAGGAGTTAAGGCAGGAAAAACTACTATTACAGTTACAGATAAGGATAAGAAAACGGGAACTATCAATGTGACGGTTAAATAGTTTTCTTTTTTTTCTAATTTTATTGTAATGCATAGCGAGTGAGACGAAGATAATTTCGTTATATACTGCTATGCATTTACAATAAGTCTTTGTATATAATGATCTTGCGAGTTATAATTAACCTCAAATTATATGTTAAATATTTTAAATTATGAAATTGATTAAATTGCATTTATTGGTAGCAGCCATGATAATAGTAACATCAGGCTGTGTTGGATCTGGGAAGAAATATAAACAACAAGAAAATAGTGCTGCCGGAGTAGTGGATAGCAAAAACAAAGATTGTTATGGCACCTATGAAGGCATATTACCTTGTGCCGACTGTGGTGGCATCAAAACGACATTGAAAATTAATAGTGATGCAACTTATGATTTGCGGAGTGAGTATCTGGGTGAGGAGAATGGTATTTTTGAAGAGAGCGGTGTATATAATATGATAGGCGAAAACATCATTGAACTGGTTACTCCTTCATCGGGTGCCAAAACATATTATAAAGTTCTCGACGACGCAGTGGTCTTGTCTGACAGTACGGAAATCTTCAACAATAGCGGGCGGCTCGCAGCACAATATATATTGAAAAGACAGTAATGTTTATGTGTGATAGGACATGTGATTTGTTTAAGGTAGGAAATTTTAACATAAAAAGGTGCCTATTATTTCTTGTCTGTATAATGTTATTAGTTGCTTGTGGTGAGAATGATCCGATTGAATCCCGGAATCGACATCCCAGGCAACAGGAAGAATCTCATAGTGAACAATCCGGATCAGTTCCCGCTGTGGCTAAAGAGGATGTTGCAGCTTATTTTAGATTTGATATGTCTAGAGATATAAATGTTGCGTTAGGACTTGTTGAAGCACAGAAAGAGACGCTGCAGATAAACGGGAAAATGATAAAAATAACTGAGGCTGTAGTGAAAAGGAAAGATTATCAAAAAGGCTCATTTGTGCTATATGTTACAGGCACGGTAAATGGTTCACCTTTTAAGAATGAATTCACTTTTACCGGCTTTGTGAGCAAACCTGACGATTATCAAATGGTTAATGGTGCACAAGCTGAGTGGAAAGCAAATGCTGATTATTATGCAAAGCTTGATTTTGATAGCTTTTACAGATTACATAAAGTGAACATGTTTACAATTGAGAATTTAGGCCGGTTAGTGGACTTTTATTCTATAAATGTAGGGGGAGAAAAATATCTTTTTACTCTGGAAGATCTTGAGAAGACGGTTCTTGAAGATATAAAATATGAGCAAAATCAGCTTTCTTTCTATCTTAGGTACAATAATAGTAGGTCTAAAAAAAGAATATCACTTCTGTTTGACAAGAATAAATATTATGAAGGAAAGGTTACTGTAAATACAGATTTTATAAAACAGAAGTATATGAGAGGGATATATGAAAATCCATCTCTATTTAATGGTCACATTTTTTCATATGATGAAAGTGCGTATGCTGTGGAAATCAGTACAACTCTGAAAGAAAAAAGCGACACAGGCAACATGCTTACACTACATTTAAGCATGTATGCAAAGGGTAATGGTGGCTTGTTGCTTGCAGAATTTGATAAAATATTCACCGGTTTTAAACCCTTAAGTGAATTGAAGAATGAGTTGATAGCCTACTCAACACCGGATTTGCATGAGTTTGTGAAAAATAAACTTAAGAATAGTAATTATGGTGATGTGAAAAATAAGTTTTCCAATTCTATAGATAGATGGATACAGTATGTGGAATTTGTAATTAAGGATCATGATTCATTGCAATGGGAAAAGAATAAATGGAGCAAGAACGTCTTGAATGGTCTCTTTTCTTCTGTAAAGGATATATATTTGGATAATGTAAGATTTGAACTTAACTCCGCCCAATTAAAGGAGATTGGCGGAAAGCGTTTTTTGTATATTGTTTTTCAAATGATTGGTGCTAATGATTTGGTATTGACGAGTGACGCTATTCTTTTTAATATGTCCATACACATACCTTCTTCGTTATAAAATGATTTGTGACAAATTGATCCGGTCCAATATTGTGTTTATATTTAAATTGAAATTCACAATGATATCTAAGACAAAAATATTCCTTTTTTTTCTTGCAAGAGCTTTATTTATTAATGCACAACAATAAGAAAAAAAGAGGAAGTAAAAAATGATTCCGTTTACTAACTTCAGGAGGGTAGTAGTAGCCTCTCTCGACCAATAAATATAAAAAAATCTTTCTATTGGAATGAAGACAAGATAAAAGCTGGCATATCTGTACAAGGAAATTGGCGTAACCAAAACTTTCCAGGTACACTTCCGCAAAGAAAGAATATGGTAACCGGAACATTTGAACGCGATTTCGACATCAATCCTTTCTCTTATGCTTTGGGAATGAGCCGTACTTTGCGTCCTCGAAATATCAACGTGAACTGAAGTATTATCGTAACAATTGGACACCGTTCAATTTTAAACGAATTTAAAAACAATTATATGAGAATCGAAGTACTTGATTTTAAAATAATAATGCTCATCGGTCAAAACTTATCAAGAGATCATTACTGAATATTTTCTGGGAGAAGAATCATTTTGGTTTTAGGGGGCATCTTACACAGGCCCTCCAATATGAACAGGAATAAAAATAGGAAGATTTATTATAGCCTGTTATCATACAGCCGGTAACGATGTGTCGATTTATTTGATTCCCATATCAAAATAATCGGGACAATATATTTAATCGTACTTGATCGTAAAATCATCATTTATAGGTATTGCGTACAATTATGCAATCTGCTATCTTTACAACCTAATGGATAATGCAAGAAAAAAGCGGAAATACAGAGCCATAGTGGCATGCTTATTGTTGCTGACTATGATGCCTTTCTTCTTTGTGAAAGCCTTTCATGTTCACAAAGAAGATTTATGTATATCTCATGATGAGCAACAATCTTCCCATCATGATTCTGCCGATAAATGTGCTATCTGCCTGTTCACTTTATCTTCATTTACCGAAGCCGAGAGCTTTGAGTACAATTGCGTTCAGACAGAGAACCCCGTTGAATATCTTATCCAAAAGGAGAAGGACATTACTGTTACTTTTCCCCTATTGTCTCTCCGCGCTCCTCCTGTCCAACTATTACAATCCCTCTCATGGGTTGCATGCATTATAAGATGACATGTGAAAGAGGGATGCTGTGCCCTTTGGTTATCTTAAACAATTTATAACTTCATTACAATTTTCGTAAAGTATGACATTTCATGCATATTTCCAATATGTGTGTCTATTCATTGTCTGGCTGTGTGCAATATCTCCTACAAGGATGTATGCACAGAAATACCGACAGCAATCAGATACACATAGGACACTGTTGGTTGTAGATAAGGAAACCGGACGTCCGATTGAAGGAGCTTACATCTTATTGGAGAATCAACCCCTTGCCAGTTCAACCGGAGGAAGAATCATTATCCCTTGGAAGACAAATTCCAAGGATACAGTTCTTGTACAGAGTTTGGGCTACAAATCTCAATATATATATTTGAGTGAGGCATTCAAAAAGGTGAATATTCAAACAGTATATCTTTATCCGGAGATAAAAATTCTGGAAGAAGTCATTATTACCGGTGAGTGCTCCGGAGTGACTCGGAATACGGTAAGCAACAACCTTACTTCCTTCGCAATCAATCGCGCATTGGGAACTTCTCTCACCTCTCTGCTTGAACAGGTCAGTGGCGTAAGTTCCATCAGTACGGGGACGACAGTTGCCAAACCTGTCATCCAAGGAATGTATGGCAACCGGATATTAATCATAAACAATGGTTCCCGCCAGACAGGCCAACAATGGGGAGTTGATCATGCTCCTGAAGTGGATATGAACGGAAACGCTTCCATTCGGGTGATAAAAGGTTCTGACGCGGTACGATATGGTTCAGAAGCTTTGGGAGGAATTATTGTCATGGAACAGGCTCCCTTACCCTTCCGGAAGAAGGCCTTGAAAGGAAAGACTTCCATACTTTATGGAAGTAATGGTCACCGTTATGTGCTGACCGGACAGTTGGAAGGCACTTTCCCTTTTCTCCGTGACCTTGCCTGGCGAGTACAGGGGACATATTCAAATTCCGGAGACCGTTCCACCGCAAACTATCTTCTAAATAACACTGGAGCCAGAGAACATCATACCTCCGCTTTACTCGGCTATGACCGTGGACGTTTAAGAATAGAAGGATTCTACAGTCACTTTTACAACCGGACGGGAGTAATGTTCAGTGCCCAGATGGGAAGTGAAGATCTGCTGGCAGAACGTATCCGATTGGGACGTCCCCTGTACACAGATCCTTTCACGCGAAGTATCGCATACCCATATCAAAAAGTTACCCATCAGACAGCCATTGGTAAAATGAAGTTCAGTATGCGGAACGCAGGAAATCTTTACTGGCAAAGTTCCTGGCAGAAGGACGACCGACAGGAAAACCGCATCCGGCGTCTGGGTTCCGACATTCCAGCTGTTTCCCTGCACTTAAACTCATTACAAAACTCTCTCTGCTGGAAATTGAATTATAATTCATGGCAAACAGAGGTTGGGGGACAAATTATGTTCATTGATAATCACAGTCAGGCAGGAACAGGTATTGTTCCCGTTATTCCCAACTATACGGAGACACAGATGGGAATATATGGTATCGGGAAGTATAATTACAGTAAAGGAGGAATTGAAGCAGGTATTCGTTTTGACGGACAGGAAACCCGTGCCAGTGGTTATGACTGGACAGGAAGTCTCTATGGAGGAACAAGAAAGTTCAATAACGTATCATACAGTCTGGGAGGTCATCATCATTTCTCTGACCAATGGAAGCTCACCACTAATTTCGGGCTGGCCTGGAGAGCTCCTCACGTGTATGAATTATATAGCAACGGAAATGAACTCGGATCCGGAATGTTTGTCAAAGGAGATTCTACCATGCACTCCGAAAGGAGCTATAAATGGATATCTTCCATCAGTTACAGCAATAAGGTATTCAGTGCCCGAATGGACGGTTACCTGCAATGGATAAGCGGCTATATCTATGATGAACCGAAGAAAGAAACCATCACTGTTATTTCGGGGGTATACCCTGTATTCCAATACAAACAGACCCCGGCTTTCTTTCGCGGAATGGATTTTGACTTTCACTTCATGCCCATAAATTCATGGGATTATCACCTGATTGCTTCTTTTATACGGGCAAATGAACAGACGACAGGAAATTACCTTCCTTATATCCCCTCTTCCCGTTTCAGCCATGACCTCTCATGGCTTCACGAAACCAAATCGCATTCCAAATTACGTTTGAGTATCAGACATCGATTCGTGGCAAAACAGACCCGGTTTGACTCGAATACGGATCTTATTCCCTATACCCCTCCGGCATACCACCTCTTGGGGTTCGCTGCTAGCTTTGAGTGTCCTGTAAAATACGGATACAAACTACAATTCATGATAGCGGCAGACAATATCTTGAACAAAGAATATAAAGAATACACTAACCGTTCACGCTACTATGCACATGACATGGGATCTGATGTACGTTGTGTAGTGAACTGGAGTTTTTGATTTATAACAATTATTATTAACCAAATAAATAAAAAATGAAAACAAATGTATGTAAAATCGCATTGATGTTCCTGATAGGAACAGCTCTTTCGTTGTTGTTCAATTCATGCAGTAAAGATCCTGTAATTCCTGAAAATGAGACAGATAATAAATTGCATGAAGATCCTTCCAAAATGACTATCCGTCTTGTGGAATGTCACCTGCATGCAGACTGGAATGAAATACAGAAAGTCGGTGGACCTCACCAGAATCCGGAATCTCCGGCCAAGCACATGAAACGTATTCAGGAAATAACTTATGAGCTGAAAGCCGGCAAGGGTTGGAGGCTTGCCGAAGGCAGTCAAAGCAAGTTCTACGTGCAGAAAAATGGAGACTACTATACTTATGGGAAATACACCCCGGCTCCCGTTTATTTGATGTTCATCTATTACTATAACGCCAAAGGAGATTTGATGAACAGCCAGTTTATAGAAAACGGGCAGGATAATATTCATCAACATTTCTTCACGCCTGAAAATGTAAAACCCACATTTGACGGTCAGCCGGAAGCCGATGACAATGAACCGCAGAAATTGGTGGATTATCTTTATGTGGACACTACCCCCTGGGACAAGACCAAACATAGCAAGGAAGCTGAAATAACAGGAGACAGTAACCCGATAGGTTTGAAAGGAGTTATCCGTTTTTTGAAAGACCGTAAGGAATTCGACCTGAAAATTCGTCTTTATCACGGCTACAAATCCAAGGGCAATCCGGAAACAGGTACTTTTGATCCGTTCTATAAACCTTCCGGAATATTGATCCAGCGTGGTACATGGGATATCAACCTAAACATTCCGGTAGTGGTGTTCTGGAGCCGTGAAGAGACTGTGGGGGTAGACGAAGACACGAACCCCGAAGGGGTGGAAGAAGACGGGCTTGATGAAAAAAGTAATCGTGCCATACATTCAATTATGGGAACCTTCAATCTTACATGGAAAGAAGCGCTTGAAGAGTTTATAATTTACACTTATAAGTCAGGGGATGTGGAAGCCGGAGCGATTTGGCTTTGAAAATCGGTTTGGACTGCCATAAGTAACCATAAAACTGCCTGTTGTGACATTGGTGCCGGTATTGTTTCAACAGGCAGTTGTTCCTGTTAAACCGTTTCATCTTTTTTTGCAAGAATGAAACGGAAACAAGTGCCATTCGGCAGTGTCTCCAATGAGAACTGCCATAGGGCATTGAAAAGAAAATCATCTCGTGTTATAAACGATTAAATTCATGCTGTTTATTAGAATATTCAATATATTGTGAGATAATGAGTCATAATATTGTAAGATTATAAGAGGATTTGATTCTATGAATATCAGGAAATGGTTATTTACAATTCACATTTAAGATAAAATAGAGATTTTACAATGGAAGGCTATAATAAAAAAGTAATAATGAGTTATTGGACAATTTGCAGGATGAAAACAACGAAAAAAATCTACGTAAAGGTTAGCATTATCTTTTTATTGGGAGGAATTTTACTTTTTTCTTCATGCGAGAAGGAGGAAAATCAAAAGATAGAAGCCAACCGGAAAACATTATTCATGTATTTGCCATGGTCCTCAAATTTGACGAACTATTTTTATAATAACATATCTGACCTGGAAAAATGTATAACGAAAATAGGGCTGAACAATGAGAAAGTAATTGTTTTTATTTCTACCGGTAGTACGGAGGCCATGATGTTTGAAATTGTGTCTTCTCACGGGAGATGTAAACGTGAAATACTTAAAAAATATAAGTCTCCGCCTTTTACGACAATCGATGGGATAACAGCAATTTTAAATGATGTAAAGGCATTTGCTCCGGCTTCTGTTTATACCATGATTATAGGATGTCACGGTATGGGATGGCTTCCTGTTTATGAGATGAAAGTGCGTTCCGCACCTCACATGAAAATGCATTGGGAATATCAGGGTGTTCCATTGACACGTTATTTTGGAGGACTGACCGCCGAATACCAAACAGATATAAAATCTCTAGCCTCCGGTATTGCTAATGCAGGCATGAAAATGGAATATATTCTATTTGATGACTGTTATATGTCATCTATAGAGGTTGCCTATGAATTAAAGGATGTTACAAAATATTTGATTGGTTCTACCAGTGAGATGATGGCATACGGAATGCCTTATGCCGCTATTGGGGAATATTTACTGGGGAATCCCGATTATCAATCGGGATGTGAAGAATTTTACAATTTTTATTCAACCTATGAAATAATGCCTTGTGGGACATTAGCAGTAACGGACTGTTCAGAACTGGAGAATATGGCAGCCATCATAAAAAGTATCAATAGTAAATATTCTTTTGACAAATCCCTGAGGGGAACAATCCAACGTTTAGATGGTTATACTCCTGTAATATTTTATGATTTTGCAGATTATATAACCTCACTCTGTAACGATCCTATATTATTAAACCAATTTAGAGAGCAGCTAAATCATCTTGTTCCATATAAAACCCATACAAAAAATTTCTACACTATGGCCAAAGGTATTATTCCTATCAATACATTTTCCGGTATAACAACATCCGATCCGAGTGACAATCCTATGACTGTGCTGAAAGAAAATACATTATGGTATAAAGCAGCGCATAATTAAAGTTGATAATAAGATGAAGAATACTAAACTCCCAAGCCTGCATATTTTATAACTTTTTGGTTATTGTCTGTTTTTGGAAATGGTATATATAGGAATTGAGAACTATCATGCAGGGAATCATGCAAAAAAAGTATTTATGGTTTCTGTTGAGATACAAAGAATGTAATAATAATTATATTTCTTCTAATAAAAGCTTTCCGCATCGAAATGTGTTTGTTACTCCTAATATTCGCAATATGAAATATAAAATTATAATTGGACTATCAGCTATTCTCTATTTTACAGGTTGTTATAACAGGGAACAGACCCCTCGCCTTAGTGAGGC
>NZ_JBDFXP010000080.1:0-13718 GCF_040911965.1 Phocaeicola sp. RTP21359st1_B8_RTP21360_211022 | reverse complement strand
ATACAATTCCTATAGTAAAAAGTGCCGGTAACAAATGTACAACTTTCAATGATTCAGGATACTTTTTATACAGATTGATACGGGCAATACCCGAATTATGCACTTGCTTGAAAAACTTCTTCAAATCGGTACGACGCTTGTGCCACACCCATGCTTCAGGGAACAACCGACAAGCATATCCCCCTTGAAAGATACGGATACTGAAATCAATATCTTCTCCAAAACGCATCTTAGAAAATCCTCCCAACGCTTTATATACCTCAGCCCGTACCCCCATATTAAAACTACGGGGATAGAATTTATCCATTTTTTTCTTCCCTCCACGGATACCTCCGGTAGTAAAAAACGAAGTCATGGCATAATTTATTGCTTTCTGTATATTGGTAAACGAATCATGAGCACGGTCAGGACCACCAAAAGCATCTGCCTTCTGCCGTTGAAGCTCTGACTCGACAGCCGCCAAATACCCTTCAGGCAAAATGCAATCAGAATCCAATATGATAAGATATTCTCCATGCCCCCGTTCCGCTCCATAATTGCGGGTCTGCCCGGGACCGGAATTGGATTTGAAATAATAACATATATCCAACCGGTCAGCGTAATTATCTACCACTTCCTTGCACGGAACAGATGAACCATCCTCCACTATCAGGACTTCAAAATTCTTATTCGTCTGCCTTGTAAGACTGTTCAATAACTCATCCACCTCTTCAGGACGATTATAAACCGGTATAATAAAAGAATATCTCATTGCTTTATTTTGATTTTATCCATCACAGAGAAGTACAAAGAAACATAAAAAAGGCGGAGCTTGCAACAAGTTCCGCCTTTTTATATGCATATATAAATAGATTATGCTTTCACACGGCCTACATATGAACCGTCACGAGTATCAATTTCAATTGTTTCACCTTCATTAATGAATAAAGGAACACGCACGGTAGCACCCGATTCCACTGTAGCAGGTTTCAACGTATTGGTAGCCGTATCCCCTTTCAGACCCGGTTCGGTATAAGTAATTTTCATCTGCACTTTTACCGGAACATCAGCAAACAATACTGTTTCTGTAGAAGCATCAGAAACCACATCCACCACCATTCCTTCCAACAGGAAGTCTACTCCGTTAATCAAGTCATGAGCAATAGGAATTTGGTCGAATGTTTCCTGATTCATAAAAATATAGTCTGCACCTTCCATATACAAATATTGGTGTGGACGACGTTCCACACGTACATCTTCCAATTTTTCACCGATGTTGAAACGACGTTCCAAAACGTAACCATTAACCACATCTTTCAATTTAGTACGCATGAATGTGTTACCTTTTCCCGGTTTTACATGCAGGAAGTCAATACAGAAATACAATTTGCCGTCCATACGGATAGCTGTTCCGATTTTAATGTCTTGAGCATTAATCATACTTTTCTTCGCTTATATTTGATTATTATTTCAGATTATATTCACTTATAGCTGTGATTTCGAGTGCAAAAGTAATGTAAATCAAGAAAAAACGCAAAAAGAAATCACTAAAAATGAGTTATCTCTTTGTTTATTTCAAAAAAGTCACTAATTTTGCAGCCCGTTACTCATGGTGAATAATAACATAAAATAAGTATATACAATGAAAAGAACGTTCCAACCCTCTAACAGAAAGAGAAAAAACAAACATGGATTCCGTGAAAGAATGGCAACTGCTAACGGTCGTCGCGTATTAGCCAGCCGTCGTGCAAAAGGTCGTAAGAAATTAACTGTATCTGATGAATACAACGGAAAATAATTCATCTGACCGGAAAAAATAAAAGGAGTGAAGTCGTAGAGACTTTGCTCCTTTTATTTTTCCAACTAAGCCGAACAGCCATGAAAAAGTAACTTAACTTAAATGATCAAATAAGTCAACTGAAACGACCAGGTAAGTTGACTTGCTTGTTCCATACAGTCGGCTTACTGAAAACAGTCTATTTATTTCTCCTTTCTCTCGCCCACTCCATCACATTAGCCGGAGCGCGTTCCGCCAGATATTCCTTCTTCATAAAATCCATATAGGGTGCTACGTGGTCAAAGAATTGATAATATCCCTTACACAAGTAATTCAATCCCGGTTCACCGTCTTTACTTAACATAAAACGATTCTTCGGACATTCCCCATGACAGGCAAACTCATAAGAACAGTTCAGGCACTGCTGTGGCAGACTATTGTGCTTCATCACACCAAAAGTTTCCTGTTCTTTACCATACATCATCTCCACCAAAGTCTTCTGATAAATATTTCCCAATTTATACTCAGGAAAGACAAAATGATCGCAAGCATACACATCACCGTTGAATTCCATCACGGCTGCATGTCCACAATATTTAGCTAATGAACAAACGCCTGGCTGCTGTCCCACCCAATTGGCCAGCGTAGAATCAAACAACTGAATATAGTAATTGCCCACGTCATTCAGTACCCATTCGTCGAAAATAGTACAAAGGAAATTCCCCCACTGCTCGGGAGTAATGGAGAAAGGAGCCAGTTCACCGTCTTTTTGCTTTAATGAAGAAAGCCGAAGACCGTCCGCACGGCTAGACAGTCGCTCGACAATGGGAGTAAACTGTATATAATGACAATCAAGTTCGTCACGAAAGAAACGATAGAAGTCCAACGGATAATCTGCATTATAGTCATTGACCACTGCCATGGCATTCCATTCCACTCCATGCTTTTTCAACAGGTTAATCCCTTTCATTACCTTATAGAAAGAAGGTTGTCCCATCTTGTTCTTCCGGTATTCATCGTGAAATTCCTGAGGACCGTCTATAGAAATGCCTACCAAAAAATTATTCTCACGGAAGAATTCACACCATTCATCTGTCAGCAATGTGCCATTTGTCTGAATGCAATTATCAATGGTTCTACCACCTGCATATTTTTTCTGAAGTTCCAAGGCTTTCTTATAAAAAACTAAAGGACGCATCAAAGTTTCTCCCCCATGCCAGGTAAACAAAACTTGCGGCATGGTTTGCGACTGAATATATTCTTTAATAAATTTCTCCAGTAATTCATCGCTCATCACATGACGCGGCTGTTCCTCATATAACTTGGATTTTTCCAAATAGTAACAATAATCACAGGCCAGATTACAAACCGCACCTACAGGTTTGGTCATTATATATAGCGGCTTTGCAAAAGGAGTTATGGTTGCTTCTTTCATTTGTTTTTCATTTAATTCCTAGTATAAAGAATACAAAGATAAAGCTATTTTTCAATATTCGTTCTTACAGTAACAGGTTTATGCTACCCTCTACCCCCAAAAGGACATTCTTCTTGCCACCCAATCTGTTTCAAATATAAGAGTTCCACCTTGCTTCAAACTCTTGAAACAAAATGAAACTCTGACCCTCTATTTAAAATATCACTTGAAAACGTGTCTGAAACGCACTTAATGACTGATTTTCAAATCCCACTCTATCCGTTATCTTAGTATAAGAGTACCGGAATCTCCATATCATATACTTATTGATATAATAATTGACAGTAAAAGAGACATCGTTCAAACGCCCGCCATAAATATGGGACCGGGTATCCGACATATCAGTATAGTTATATCCGAATACGCATTCCAACGAACCAGAGTCCGGAGTGGCAATACCACAATCCGTATGTGAATATCTATAATTACCACCTATCAGCAAACCTCTCAGTATTCCATACATACCACTCGCTTTATAATTCTTAAAATCCTTTTTCCGGTTCACTTGAAGATAATAATATTGTGCTTCCAATGCCACAGGACCATATCCTGCTATCATCTCCGGTGTAAATTTTATCAGGTTCTTTGCATCCGGAATCAAGGCATTCACAGCTCTGACTTTTGCAATACGCGTCGGGAAATTAGCCCCCAAGTCAAAGCTAGTATGGTTAAGTGTAGATTCGCTATTGTATCTAGGTGTTTCGTAAGCACCGGAAATACCCAACTGAAACAATCTCCCTGTATCATGTAAAGGACGATAGACCAGGCGGCTCATAGCACCATAACCCATTTTACCCAATTCATTGGATTTCTTCTTAAGAGCCTCGCTCTCCACATGAACACTAGCTGTACCGAAAAAATCATTTTTGTCATACACAAACATAGCCCCCATCAGCCGGCTGTTGAAAAAAGCCTCATTACTTGCCGGCTCCTCCATGGTTACTTTCATAGACGAACTAGTAGAACTTTGAAGCCCGAACTGATGTACAAAATTCCCTACACGTAATAACGCATGTGAGGAAAATTGTCTTTCTACAAATATGTCTTTTAAACTGACCTTTCCATACGCATAGCCTATATCCACTTTCGCTTTATATTTTCCATAGGTTGCTTTTACACCTATCCGGGCATCAGGAATCGCTACACCATCTACAAAGTTTTTATTATCTGAATGAAACAAGCCTCCATCCATCAAGATTCGTCCTGTAGGACGTATTTTCAAAACTGATTGTTCCTGTGCATTTACCTGTACGGAGAGCAATATCAGGAGAAAAACTCCTAATGATATAAGATTTTTCATAATATACAGTTTTAATGGTAACCATCCAAGTATCCTGTCAGTCTGTCTCTGATTTTTATCATACTGAGGGCAGTGAAGAATCTGTAAGACCACACAATGAAAGCAATCAGTCAGACTCCTCCTCCCATCAGCATCCGATCAATAGTCATGCTTTTAGGCTCAGCAAATACTCTTGTCCGGTTCATCTAAGAAAAACATTACATTAAATAGTTACGGTTTATGGTTAAGTTATAGGGAATTATTTTTTGGAAACAGACTGAATGAGTCCTGCTTTTTGCAGCTTGGAGAACTCATCTTTCGCCTTATTAAGCTGTTTCACAAAAGCATCGTTGGCATGGAGACGGGCAACAACAGCACTAGCCACAATTCGGGCAGCATCTACATCACTTTGGAAATGATACCCACAAATAACACGACTCTGTCCCATTTCAAATCCTCTTTTCAGAATCTCATTCTGCCTGTCAGGATTGATTTCTGCCAAAACAAGGGCAGTAGCCCATCCTATGGCTGTATGTCCCGAAGGATAGGAACCGTTCGTTGAAAGTTCTTCCTGCTGTTCGGGATTACAAGTCATTTCATTGAAAAAACTAAAAGGACGTACACGCATATAATACTCTTTAGCATGACGGGTAGCCAAATCTCCGGCATCCTCTCTCATATTAATAATGAGCCTATACAGTTCCGGCGTTTTATCCCTCGTTATTTCAATACCAAAAGCCTCCGAAAAGGCAAAGGGAACGCCATCACCATTTACACGGGCATCACTGACAGCTTGTTCACCCCTAGGAGTATCCCTTTGCAATTTCCCCCAGTCGTAACGGGCTTTGTCATACAAGAACAAAATACTTCCTGCTTCAGGAGGAGGAGGCAGTAACTCCAGACTATTGGCAACCTCCGATTCTTCCAAATAATAAAGTTCGGGATTGGTTCTTCTATCCTTTATTTTTTTCTCTTGTGCAAAAATGTTTAATGAAATGGCACAAAACACTAGAAGTAAGGCAAACTTTGTTTTCATGATAAAAGTTTAGTTTAAACGGTTAATTAATAAAATTCAATTGGTTTTTCGAAAAACATTTTAATCATCTACGGAACGTACGACAAACAATCAGAGTGTCCGCATCTGACGGAAACAAAAGTAGTGTTTGAAATTATCCCGAAAATACCTTTTTAATCCCGTTTCCTCCTTTTATATGACCAAAACATCCTAGAAGAGAAAAGGAGGAAAAAAGGAGAGCCGGAAGTGTTTCAGCACTTCCGGCAAAAAAGCCATTCCTCATAACAAAACAGATACACGAAGCCGGCTCTACGAAATACAATAAATTGAGATAACTCTAAAGATGAACTTATTTTCTTCTTGAATTGATACGGTCATAAAGCAGATTGATGACTTTACAATCAAACTCCCCATCAGGATAAAGTTGTTCTATTTCTTTCCTTACATTATACTTATGTCTTGTTACCGTTGCCTGATCCACATCCAGCACTCTTGAAATAATAGCAGCATCAATATCTTCTATCATCAGAAGTATCGTTATAAAATACCTTTCTTTTCCCCTTCGTTTCATAAAGGATAATTTACCCAATTCAGGATATTTGTCAGCAAAATCCAAACACACCTGTTTCAGTTCCTGACGCATATCATCCTCTCCCTCTGTTTTTCTGTATCCCAAGGCATCAAACAGGGTCTTGACTTTTTTGTCAACCTTATGAACGTCCATTTCCAGTTCCTCCCAATTCATCCCGACATCATCCGGATTTATCCCTTTTTTATCCATCAGCGCTTTCCGAGTTCCTTTTTTCCGTCTTTTCAAAAGGAAAAGAGCAAGAAAAGCCGATAGCAGCACCGCTATTGACAGGATGATATACAGCGCATAGGACATCTCTTCTTTTTCTATCGAGATAGGAAGCAAGCCTGATTTACCATCAAAAAGGAATAATCCTGACTTACATCCCAAAACCGCTTTCCGTCCATTGACGGCAATACAAGGCTTGCTAAAAGCCAAATCGCAGAATAATGGTTCTGGAACACCGGCATCATCCAATCCCTTAAAACTCATACCATAATAATAGAGTATGAAAAAGCCCTCATTAGGATTCTTTTCAAGAGCTCCCGATATTGATTTCACATGTTTCACTGGCAACAAGGTCGCATTTTCTTCATTAACGATTCCCAACGAGGTATTCAAGTATTTATTTCTACCATTCATTATCACACCATAAACACTCTCATACCCTGATAAATCACGTATCTGCCAAAAAGATTCCTGCGGCCTGTTTAAAGGTCTTCCATACAATCCTTTGTTCAAGGTCGTTACATAAATACTATCCTCATTCTCACAAATTCCGGTAATATAAGCGTCGATAGTATCTTTCACCCCTTTATCTGACACAACCGGAATAGGAGTTACAATATGGTCCTGCTGTTCATCTATAATACCTAAATATTCCCTAGTACCCACATAAAGACAATGTTCCGCGGTGGAATAATAAAGAGAAGTGATATTATTCTGCCCTTTCGTGTTACTGAACTGCAAAAGACACTCCGCTCTATTGCCTTTAATCTTATAAAGTTTCTTACGCGTAGCAAGAAAGAAAGTATTAGGACTGGTTTCCAAAAATTTTATAATATCATTACCCACAATATCCAAGCCTTCAATCTTTCCTAAAGACTTTGATTTGAATTCCGGATGATTATAGACAAACTTATACAGATGTAAACGAAGATCATCGGTAATAAAGAAAATGGAGTCTCCCGTCCTTTTATCACTAACTGCCAATACATTATTGTCTAAATCTGCCGAGTTCTGTCGCAAGGCAAAAGAAAGCATAGCCTCTCTGCATGCCAGATGCAGAAAATCTTTCCCCATAAAGCCTATCTGCCTGGCGATAGTACTGATACCATTCGGCAAATCATATTCTAAAGTGCAACCGTCTTTGACATAAAGTATAGAATTAGCACTGATAAACCATTCATCCTTGTCGGGTCCTTGAGCATACAAGTAACACCGTCCTTTGCGTACAAGCGTCTTTTTTCCATCGGGAGATATCTTAAAAACCGAATTTTCCAACAAAGCATATACTGTATCATTATAAACACTGACATTGGTAACCAGAGAATCTATAACAGGTCGTTTAAAGTCCTTTTCAAGATTACGGACAACAAACAACCCCTGTTCACTAGCCACATATAGTTTTTTTTCCTTTATCACAACCTTATTCACCCCACAGTTTTTACTACATTTCCCTAGTTGAATGGGAGTGAGTTCATGAGATGTGGAACCATCTTTCAAATTCAATCTAAACAGTCCATTACTAGTCCCCACATACAAACACTGTTTGTCATCATCCAAAGCCATACTATATACCGAATAATTCATCCTCTTATTTTTTATGTAGTAAGTCTGGGTCTGCCGAGAGGATTTAGCCAATAGTTTCAAACCGGCATCTCTTGTTCCCACAAACAGAGAATCTTCACTATATTCCAATATATCATATATACGCCGGTTGCTATTAATGGAATAGGTCTGGCAATTATTGTTCACTTTTTCTATGATACAACCGTCTTCCTGACCAATATAAAGTTTATCCGCATCTGCTGTCGAACGGCTGATACATGATATAGGAGCGTCAAATGTATTGATATTGCAAGTGAGCTTTATAGGTTTCGGAACAAGTGTATCCTTGCAGCCTGTCAAACAGAACAAGGCTAATATAAAAAGAAAGTACAAGCTTTTTTTCATATTTTACTCATTTAAGTGATATCGATTAAACAAAGGCTTTCTACAATTAATCAAAAAGTTGAATATCTGTTATGCTTATGCAAATATAATACGTTTTCTCAAAATCCGGAAAGCTCTTAACAGATTATTAGCTAATTCCTTAATATGCCCTCCATATACAAAAGAAGTTACGTCAAAACCCAGATGATTCTCTCACCCGACTTTTGACATAACTTCTCCTAAAATAAAAAAATATATTAACCTGATTTATTTCAACAATACTCCTATCTCACCGACAGCAGTTACTGCTTTGTTATTTATTTCGGTAACAGGCTCCAGTTTAAAATAACGGGCTGGATAAGTCTTTCCGAAACGTACAAAATAAGGAACAGGATTATGCATGATATTACTGAATTCACCTGTAGCGTCACACTTCATCCAATCCTTACCATCCCGGCTGACATAAAAGTTGTATTTATAGATAGTGCCAGTCAGATCCTCCTCCTGTGCAGGAGCATAACTGAAACCGGCTATTTCCACTTCTTTACCCATATCAACCACCAAGGGAGTTAAAGTTTCGGTTTTCCAAACAGTTTCCTGTTTTCCATCGATGGCTGCGGCTGCATCCATGCCCACTGTTTTCCAACCATCCACCGGGACATCACTCAAGGTTACTTTCATCGTTTTATCAACCAATGGTTCAGCATAATACAAGCCTATGTTACTGATATTGACGGTTCCACGAGCACCCGTAATTGTCACTCTAACCTTTTCGGCATGACTATCCGAGAAAGGCAACAACCGTTTATATCCCACCGTAGTTCCCTCACCCACATGATGCCATGCGCCATTGGCGAACACTTCTACTGTAAAACCTTCCACACGCTGGCCTTTTGTAATATCCTCCTGAATTAAGAAAGTATTAACAAGTGTATTCTTCCTCACCTTATATTCTTTCGTATCTCCTACTTTGGCTGTCCATATCCTATTTCCCTTCTCAACTTTATTATCGGCAAAGGTCTTTTTTATATATTCCGTCAACTCCTTGATACGTTTCACATCATTCTCGTGCATCAAACCACGTTTATCGGGTGGAATATTCAGCAACAAAACAGAGTTACAACCCACAGAACGATAATAAATATTCACCAAGTTGGCAAGTGAACGAACTTGATTATCCTGTTCGGCATGATAGAACCATCCCGGACGGATAGAAACATCAACTTCAGAAGGATACCAGAACAAATCCGATGCTTTAGATACCAATTCACGGCTTCCCAAATCCTTGGACATAGCATTTATGCCCAATCTCTTATAGACTTCATCAGAACCCGGATAAGAATTAGGCATCAAAGCCGTTGCACTCCATTCCGTGGTACGTCCCAATCCACCTTCATTACCTACCCAACGCACATCATCGCCCATGATAGCGGTAACTGCCTTAGGTTGAAGACGACGGATAGTCTTCAAAATAGCGTCCCAATCATATTCCTGCTTCTTTCCGTTAGGTCCTTCGCCGTTAGCTCCATCAAACCATACCTCATGCACTTCTCCGTAATTGGTAAGCAGTTCAGTCAGCTGTTCGATGAAAAACTTATTATAAGCTTCTCCTTGTCCGTAACATTCCGCATTACGATCCCAAGGAGAAAGATAGACTCCGAATTTCAATCCATACTTGTCACAAGCTTTGCGGAGTTCCTGTACCACATCCCCTTTTCCGTTTTTCCATGGAGAAGAAGCAACAGAATGCTTGGTTGTCCGGGTAGGCCACAAACAGAAACCATCATGATGCTTGGCAGTAATGATAGCCATTTTGAAGCCACCTTCCTTCAGAGCTCTTACCCATTGTTCACAATCCAATTCGGTAGGATTGAAAATGGCCGGATCTTCTTTACCATCTCCCCATTCACGGCCTGTAAAGGTATTAATACCAAAATGAAGGAAACAAGTGAATTCCATTTGTTGCCATGCCAACTGTTGCGGTGTAGGCACCAAACGGGAAGCCATATCTATCTTCTGTTCCGTAGTCGCTCCTGCCGGAAAAGCTACGTGTTTCTCATAATACTCCTGTGCCTGAGTTCCCAGAAAAGCACAAAGTAAGGCTGCGGTTAGAATCGTTTTTCTCATTTTTCTTTATTACTAGGTTATTTTAATGGACGAATCATAAACTCAAACGTATGCTTCTCCACCGGAACACGATATGGCGGCAATACCCCCGGACCACAAGTCGCAGTACCTACCCCCGACTGTTCCGCATCTAAGTGAACATTTATAATCCCTGTTCTCTCAAGTTTATTAATATGAGTAGCTTTATCTACATTAGAATCCGTAAATGGAATAACACTGAACTGAAACACTTTATCCGAACGGAAAGACAAACCTTCTCCTGCCTCATCCGCCAATTCCATCCAACGCACATCCGTACGGTTTCCTGTAGCCTGGGGCTTCACATAATAATGGAACATACGTTCTGCATCTGTATGGTAAATTCCAATACATCCAGACTGATTACGGTCTATATAAGTTTCATGTTCACCACGTCCCAAATAAGAAACCTTGTTATAGGCATACGGCATTTCAAATGCCAGGCCCACTCTAGCCAATGAAGTAACAGCAGAAGTATCCGGCAGGAAAGTTGTCTTTACTTTTAATGCACCATTGCTCTGCAAAGTATATACAAAGGTAGCCATTCCCAACTTTACGCCTTTAGCATTCCATAATTCTACTTCCGCTTTACCACCTGTTTCAGATGCTTTGACAAAAGTAGCTTTTTGAATCATATTATCCAAACCTTCTTTCCTCCAAACTTTGGCTCCTCCTGTTTTTTCCCTGCTGTCATTGTCCGTAACAGGACGATAAAGGCTGAGAACTACAGGAGATGAAAGCATCTCTTTACCTTTATATATATAAGAGCGTAAAGCGCCGGTTGCAGGATCAATATCTATCTTCACCTTATCAGCCAATTTGATTTCCGGCGCACGATACCCTTTGTTGGCAGACAGTACAAACTGGTCATAGGCCACTTCGTCATGAGTTCCAATAAAGGGAGTTGCCTTATCAGGCGTCCAAGACAGATTCAAATAAGCCTCACGAATCGTAGAAGGCAACTTTACAGCACCCAAAGAGAATGTTACAGCCTCATGAGGGGCACAGTCTGCTTTTCGAGTTCCTTCTGCTATCACTTTCCCATCATCCCCCATGACCTGCCAGTGCAACGTATAGGCATTCAAATTGGTAAAGTCATACCAGTTCTTGACTTCCACTGTCAGCTTCTTAGGATCGGTCAGTGCCGATTTGATATATTGATACTCCTTCTTCACTTCAATGAGATGCGGATGCGGTTCGCGGGCTGCATTGACCAACCCGTTACAACAGAAATTGCCAAAGCTGGGCACATCCTTCGGACCATAATCCCCACCATAACTCCAATACCATTTACCATCCTTATCTATCTCGCGGAAAGATTGATCCACCCAATCCCAGATACAACCTCCCTGAACAATCGGTTCGGTTTCGAATACATGCATATATTCCTTTAATCCTCCGCCACTATTACCCATAGTATGCAGATACTCTGTCATGATGAAAGGACGATAGACTTTAGGTTCTGTCTGGCGGGCATAGGCCATGAGTTCTTCCACGCTGCGATACATACGGCAATAGATATCGGTATTATAATTCTGTTCGGCCCGTTCATATTGTACAGGACGACTTTTCTCCACTGACTTCATCCAGTCATATGTACGTTCGAAGTTAATACCGTTTCCGGCTTCATTCCCCAATGACCAGATGACGATAGCCGGATGATTCTTGGAACGCTCATACATACGTTGGGTACGATCCATGTGGGCAGGCAACCAAGTGGAATCTTTGGCCAATGAAGCAGGTCCATACCCCATGCCATGTGATTCAATATTAGCTTCATCTATCATATAAAGTCCATAACGATCACAAAGCTGATACCAATAAGGATGGGTAGGATAGTGCGAATTGCGAACCGTATTGATATTATGCTGTTTCATCAATTTGATATCTTTTTCCATCAGTTCCTTGCTTACAGTCCGTCCTAATTGGGAATGTTCATGACGGTTCGTTCCCTTTACCAAGACCGGCACACCATTGATGCAAAAACGTCCGTCCTTAATTTCCGAAGTGCGGAAACCTACTTCACATCCGGTAAGTTCCGTTACTTTACCTGTTACATCTTTCAATTCCAGGATCAGCGTATAAAGATTCGGATGCTCAGCACTCCAGACTTCCACATCCGGCAAACTTTGTTCATCCAACTTCAAGAAATGGCTCAATCCCTTCGATTTGATAGGATATTCACCTTGCAGAACCGCCTTACCGGTTTTATCTTCCAGTCGGTAAGCAAAGGTAGTCATGGAAGTAGAAGGTCCTTCAATGGTAGCTTCCAAACCGAAAATACCTTCTTTATATTGTTGTTTGTCTAAAGAAGAGGTTACTTTGTAATCGGCTATATACTGTTTAGGAGTGCTGTAAAGATACACATCACGTTCAATACCACTCAACCGCCACATATCCTGGCACTCCAAATACGATCCGGCACTCCAACGGTAAACCTCCAATGCCACCGTATTCTCACCTTTCTTCAATTTATCAGTGATATCCCATTCGGCTGGTGTCTTTGAACCTTGATTATAGCCCAACAGATGTCCGTTCACCCAAATATAGTAAAAAGAAATCACTCCTTCACAACAGATAACCACACGGCGGTCTTCCCAATCGGCAGGAATTGTAAAGGTACGTCTGTAGGAACCGACTTCATTCTCTTTATATGGAACTAAAGGCGGATTCTTTTTAAAATGGAACAGTTTGTCATCGAACTCATAGGTTTCGTTTACATAAATAGCTGTTCCATATCCTTGACGTTCCCAATTGCCGGGAACCTGAATATCCGCCCATCCTCCTGTATAAAACTCCGGTTTATAAAAATCCTTCGGACGGTTATCGGGATTCTTTACCCAATGGAATTTCCAACTACCGTTCAGACTCATGTAATAAGGAGAAGATTCATAATCTCCGTTACGGATATCAGATACGGTTTGATAAGGCCACACATAAGTATGAGGGGCCAGTTTGTTCAGTCCGACAGCATATTGGCTCTGCCATTCGGGTTGTTGTTGCGCCATTACTGGAAATATAACCAGAGCAGCCAAAAAATATAATAATGTATTTCTCATATATCTATTTATTCTATCATTACCTCATCAAAATAAATCCTTGCCTCTTGTCCGGGGCGTACATGGGTTGCAGGACACTCTCCGGCTCCTTTAGCAATAATCCGCACATAACGGCCAATTTCCTTATTCAAATCAAGTACCACATCCTCTTTGAAAGTCCCTTCACGGAAAATCTCTCCATCCGTGAACTGTTTACCGGATACTTTACGATAATCCCGATTATCATTTGAAACCCACACTTCAATATCTGCCGGTTTATGGGCTG
>NZ_JBDFXP010000079.1:0-13809 GCF_040911965.1 Phocaeicola sp. RTP21359st1_B8_RTP21360_211022 | reverse complement strand
TTGGTGCGTTAGTTCAGTTGGTTAGAATACATGCCTGTCACGCATGGGGTCACGGGTTCGAGTCCCGTACGCACCGCGAAAATACTGATTATCAGTAGATTACATAATAGATACTCAATTTTACATTTTATTATATGTAAGATTGGGTATTAATTATTTAGAGCATAAAGTAGATGAGAATTTTATAAGTAAGGGGTGTTATAAATTCTCTGTCTATAAACCGCAAAACGAAATGAGATGATATTTCAAATCATTTTGCGGTAGGATTACATTTATTAGCACAAATCGAAATGCGATAATTACTCTATTTCTTGTGATTTTTAAATTGTATCCAAACGATGTTTGAATACAATTTAGTATGATATCATGTGAATTTAAAGATAACTGGATTACTTATTTGTGACATATGTAAAGGGTTTCAAATGGATTTAATCCATATTTAGGATATCTATCGGCAATATTCACCATATCTACTTTGAATCCTACAGACTCAAGTCTGGTTTTATAATCCATGCCATAAAGTCGTACATGGTCTTTTTGTCCGAAATGCTTTATACGTAATTCAGGTTCTGTTATAGAAGAATTTTCATAAGTATGCGCTAGGTCTGAAGCTATTGGTACTTGTAATATGGCGATTCCAGTCTTTTTTAACACCTTATAAAGCTCCTGCATGGCCTTTTGATCATTTTCTATGTGTTCAAGCACATGATTACATAGCACAATATCAAAGCTGTTTTCTTTGAAAGGGATATCAAGCACGTTCATATTTCTCACATAGTCAGGATAAGAATAACCGGTGGTGAACAAATCGCCACATATATAATTGACATTGGCTAACGTCCTTAGTCTTTCCGTTAAGTGGGGTTCTGGGGCAAAGTGAAGAATATGAAATTTCCGAGAAGAATCAAAGACATGAACTATATCTCTAAGATAAACGTATAAAAGGCGTTCACGGTCGCGACAATTACATTTCCAACAAGCGGCAGACCTTCTACCTGCTCCGATAACATGAATACGGGAGAATAATTCAGAATCCTCGCCGCATTTCGCATAACCGGAAGAATGGAAACCGCAGAAAGGGCACACATAACGTAATCCCCAATGTAAATATGGATGCGTAATTTTGTATAATTTTGTTTTCCATATAAGATGCTGTAACTTGTCTGCCGCTTTCATAATATTTTTATTTTTAAGTAAATGTAATAATTAAATCGTAGTAATAGTATCACTAATCCGATTTAACTAAAATTTATAATCAATTATTTCATTTATTCACACTAAAATCAACATTATCTCGGAATTCAACACCATTTTTATCAAAACCTATCACTTTAAATGTGTCAGTTACATTTTCAAAAGGAATGGCTTGGAATGTCCAGATGACTCCCGTTGCTTCACCACTCCCGGTCAAAGTCTGTTTCAGTACACCATTCTGATACAGTCTGAGAGTTTCAGCGTTGGAATAGACCTTGATCGTAATTACAGAGGAAGGACGAGAAATGAATCTTCTTGATGTTATGTAGACAGTCGTTTCTTTCTGATTCCACTTTGCCTTATACAGATAGAACGCATCCTTTTTAAGGCCACGGTCGCGAGTTACTAACCCCTTGTCATTGATATAATACTTCGAAGTGTCAGTCGTGGTGGTTACTCCATCCGTACAATGCATATAACCTTCCTTTCTTGCAGCTACGGCAAAATCAAACAATACCCATGCCGATGTGAACACAAGAAAATCCATTTCACAAATCTGTCTCAAATGACTCTCATGCAAAAGATTGGCATACTCTTCATCATGGCGTGCGCCATTACTGCCTTTGTTTGTGGTAGTATCAGGTTTCTCAGAATGACAATAAGGATTGCATCCTGAACCATACTCGGTCAAAGCCGTACATCCCATCCTGTTCCTTATACCCATCATGACTCCCTTCATTTCATCAGCGCCTGAAATGCTTTGATTCGTATACCATCCACGATACACATTTTCAGCATGATAATCTCCGGCAAGCATGTCCCATCCCGGCTTGTTATATTGCTTGTCATCTGCCATGCCGATAAAACGGGTAGCGTCAAGGTTCCTTGCATACAAGTATAATTCTTCAGTCCATTCCACTACTTTTGCCACATCCAATGTTCCCTGGGGATTATTGTCATGAGTGTTGCCGAGCTCGTTCCACATGCCCCAGAAAACGATACTTGGATGGTTGTAGTGATGGATGATCATATCCTTCATCTGCCGCTTGATATTCATAAGATAGACGTCCGTGGCATTAACGCCACATTCGTTCACCCATGGAATTTCAGTTTGTACAATTATCCCCAATTCATCACACTTCTCGAATGTGTATTGATTGTGCGGATAATGGGCAATACGGATGAAATTACATCCCAGTTCCTTGATAAATTCAAAATCCGCATCAATATCTGCCTCTGTCAGTGCGCTTGCTTTCCCGTATAGGTCCTGGTGATGCGCCACGCCACGCAGCGGATAACTTTTCCCGTTCAAATAGAATCCTGTTCCAGCATCCATTCTATAATATCTCAAGCCTACTTTTGTTGACAGGTTTTCACAAACGATAGAATTTGCAGATATTACAAGAGTGACGGTATACAAATAAGGGTCAGTCAGCCCGTTCCATAAATGTGGATTGTCTATGGTGATTTCTTTCATGTATTCCATACCAGTGGTCGGAACAAGGAGAGTTTCAATATCCCTTGACACTATGCTTCCGTCGGAGTCAGACAAGGATATCAGCACATTGCATACCCGGTCCGTTCCGGTGTCATTGACAATCCGAGTATTCACCTGAACGGTTGCACAGTCGTCTGTTACAGATTTCTGAAACACATGCATTTTGTCATAGCCGTAATTTTCCATATCAGCGTGCAGTTTTCCAGACTCAATCAGATAAACACGGTCGTGAAGTCCGTTGTTCTTGTTGAAATCTGAGGAAACTGGAGGCATCGTAGTATCAAGCTGGTTGCTGCATTTTATCATTATCTCATTAGAACCGGCTTTTAGGGAGCCTGTCAGGTCAACGGTAAATGGTGTATATCCACTTTTGTGTACGGATATCACGGTACCGTTGACGGATACATACCCTGCCTGTGCGGCCGACTTCAGCAACAGGATATAGTTCTTGCTGCCTATTCCGGAAACCGGAACTGTAAGAGTATATTTATAGTAGGTGTCGCCCCGGTAATAACTCGCACTCTGTCCGTCAGCAGCATTACAGCTATGCGGCAATGTTACATCCGCAAAATCACCAGAAGCATTCTTTGAGAATTTCCATTCCGCTAGTTCGGTCACTTTCACCGGAAATATTTCATTCCCGACATCCTGCTGTTGTGCCTTGACATAGCTGTAGACCTGTTCATTCATGGCATCAGACATCTGTGCCACATTCAAACCGTCGGCATCGTATCGCATTCCTATGTTCCCGTCCGCATCACATACATAAAAGCCTTCATCATCCACAAGATGCAAAAGCCTTTCCAGCATTGACTGTAACACTACGGACAAAGAAGTGCCCTTGCTGTCTTTCACCGCATCAAATACGGTAACGGGAAGGATATCTGCCCCCGTTACCTTGTCCTTCATTTTTGTTATATGTCCACTCATGTCACGAAGCGTATAAATTTTCTACATAAGATGCGCCTACCAGTGACGAAGCACTGTATTTCCTGCCGGTTACAATATCTGTAAATCCGAAGTCGGAGCCGTCCTTGTAAGGTTTTAAATTATGTGTGAGAACGCCATTCTCTTTAATCCTGACATAAGCCACACGGGCGGATCCGCTAGTGGACCTCTTTTCGAAATGCCATGATTTTGTGCCGTTGTTAAAGAAATTACCGATAGCAAAGGGGGCCGTGTTTGAAGAAGAGATATCGGGAGTAGATGTATATTGTACCATAGTACCATTTAGGGAAGCTCCTTCTCTGCCTACCTTGAATATATTTGCTGAAGATGGTTTCGATAATGGGAAATTGACGTCTCCTAGTGAGGCGTTCCCGAACAGGGCATTCCAGTAACCGCTTTTCAAGGTGATGCCCGGTATGATACCGAATCTGTCATTGGCTGAACCCGAAGTTCGGGAGCCGATTGCAAAATTGCCTGCATCGCGTGTCATGAGCAGGACTTCCATCTCGGCGCTAGAGATATCCGCGACAACGATATCGGTGAGAACACCTCTTTCGTCATTGTTGATGCTGAGGAAAATAGCCGGTACGAATGAAGTCGTGGTTATCGTCTTCGTTGCGGTGATACTGTTGTCGCAGACTGAAACTGCCTTTATGGTAACAGAGCCGTCCGCAACCACCGTCAGATAACCGTCCCGATCAATGGACGCATACTGGCTTCCGCTGACGACACTCCAGACCACGCCTTTACGGCTGGTGTTTTCAGGGGTATAGGAAATAGAGAACGGACTGCCGTCCAGACCCACTTCCGATTCACCGATGATGCTGATGCCCGTCAGCTCGTCAACCGTTTCTTTGTAAGTCACCGTCACCGTCTTTGTCACAGTCACGGCACTGTCATAAGTGGATGTCACCCTGATGACCACATTGTTCGCCGAAGCACCGCTTTTAATTGTAAGCACTCCGGTAGAAGCGTCTATCGAAGCATATTCCGAACCGCTTTCAACGCTCCACACACATCCCTTCTGCGAGGTGTTTGCCGGATGGTATGTGACTGTATAGAGGCTTGTCATGCCCTCAGCCGCTAATGCGCCATTGATGGTTATTCCTGTCACCGCGACATCTTCAAGGAATGTCACCTTTCCCAAATTCTTAGCCGAGAAGTCCGCTCCCGGTATTACAATCGCTATTCCGCTCATAAATATATATTATAAAAAAAATCAAACATCATATTCCACATCGCTTGCCCGTTCGTATTCCACTCCTCCTATACCCACGGACTCAAGCACTTCCTTCGCGTGAGGCGACAGGACAGCGAAGTCCAGCCCGTCCGCGTCATATCTCATGCCTATGTTTCCGCCCGTATCGCAGACGTAAAGACCGTTTTCCTCCACTTCCAGAAAATTGGAGAACTTCATTGTGCGAAGGTCCAGCCTGTTCACTTTCGCGCCCAGCTCCATGCCCAGCTTCCCGTCAAAAGCGGTGCCGGAAATAGTGCCGACGGACAGCCATCCGTCTATCTCCCGTATCAGAATCTTGATATGGTCCGACAGCATGGCCGTATCCAGCCCGTTACCGGCCGCATAGCTTATCACTACGTTCCCATCCGCGTCCGTCACCCGGAATCCTCCAGCGTGGGTGAATCCTAGCACGTCGGTTTCAATGCTCGACAGGATGCTTTCCTTTTCCTGCGCCGTCAGCGCGTTCCAGCGCACCTGCCCGTCATCTCCGCGTCTGGCTATGCAGAGCCAGTATTCCGTATTGGTCGGCGGAATGCCGATGCACGGTTTCTTGCAGCAATATCCGCCGCCAAGGTGGGACACGATGTCAAGTTTCACATAAGACCGGGCGTTCTCATATTCGTCCTTCAACATCATCATGATCCGTCCCAGATTAGTTGTCGCCATATTCTCAATTGTTTATGTTAACGTAAAAATTACCATCATCCCCGATATTGAAACTCACGTTGCCGCAGTTCGGATCGGGCGTGTGCATCATGACACATCCCTCCTCCACGTCAAACGTGGCTATGTTTATGTTATCGCCGGTTTTGATCCCGAGTTCGCCTGGAGAGACCATCTCAAATTCGCTCTTGTCGGGGAGCTTAGCGAGCACCTTGATCGTTTCAAAAGTGTCATCCGCATTCCTGTTCACGTTGTTCAACCCTCCCAGTGTGGATGACAGCCCTTTCAGCGAGTCCGTCAGCAGCTTTTGAGAAACGGCCAGATCCGTGCGGTTTCCCAGTTCCAACGCGAACTCCACGGCTCCGGCATAGTCGCGTATGTTATACAGGTCTTCCCAACCGCCTTCTGTATTGTTTGTCTGTACAAAGTCACCGTTGCGGCGGAATAACGCTGGGTCACCCTTGTTTCCCTTTATATCAAGCAAGGGGATAAGGTTTTGCCATCCGTCATACATGCCGTCCTTCCCCAAGCTCCATTGTATGTAATCCTTCTCTTTCCGAAGATACGCGTTTTTTCCCGACAGCTCATGCCTCTGCATTTCTGTCAGGTCCTGATACCTCAATACGATATCGTCATAGTTGATAAGCAGACGCCACATTGTGTTATCATCCGTATCGTACTTATATTCCACACCTAGTTTTCCACGTCGCAACAGCGGGGTCTTTCCTATAGCTGTCACCCCCGTGGGCGCGTCGCCTATCCACCATGTTCCCTCCACGATGGAAGGAATGACATGTGACGTTAGCAGTTGTTTGAAAAGAGCGATCTTTATCTTGCCGTTCGCTCCGGATTCCTGTACAAGCAGTACGCTGTCTTCGCCGTCCGTTCCGGACAGAGTGGTAAATTCCCGTATGTCTATGTTTGTCATTTCTGCTGCCATGTCTTTATTCTTTATGAGAACTATTCGCTGGTTTTTCCTATGTAAATGGACTTGCTGGAATATACGTCCATGAAGAAGCTGCCATCGTTGCGTGAACTGTCATCGGATAACAATACCCTCACGATGAAGTCGTATGAGAGGCTGGAGTAGGAAATATCACCTATGGTGGCCTTGACAGGCGACTCGGATGAGCCCAATACATTTCCGTATCCCGTAACGTTCACATGTGACCCATAGAAGAACCCGGCAGTTCCGGACCTTATAGTCACCGTCACATCCCCTACACCGTTCCGCTTCACGGAGATTTTCGATGTATTAATATTGATGCACGCACTGTCTATTGATACGCTGTATGAAGATGAACCTCCACCAAACAGTAATCTCATCACCCGTGCGTTATCACACCCAACATGGTGTAGTGTCTTTACCAGCCACCCCATAGGCGTGCTGACCAGCGTGACGTCTCCGCCTTTCGTGTCATCTCCTATCAGCAAGGTCCTCTCGTCTACATTGATGACGTTTCTCTGACTCACGACACAACGGCCCTCCTCACCGGTAACAGATCTGGTACCGATTCTGGACGGGACACAGATGACCACTTCCGTACCATAGTTGTCCTCCGACACGTCAGGCATATATATGACATTCATTTTTCCGGCCTCTGCACATCCGGCCTGTATCATCCTGCTGTATGCCGGATTTACTATGTAAGAAAAATAACCGGTATATACATATCCGTAATCAAGTTTCGTGTCACCATCGGACTGGTGCGTGTATATGGACGAGCCGGAATAGTAGCAGTCACCTATCCTGTAGCTTTCCTCTGGATCATATTCGTTCAAATGCACGCCTCTCAGATTCAGGAATCTGTTCTTGGTGAAGCAGTCCTCGAAGTACAGCCTCTTGAATACGCCTTCCAATATCGTGGCGCGTCCTCTCTTTCCGTCCAGTATCAACTTTGAATTTTCCGGATTGAAAGAATCGGTGGTCTGCCCATCCAACGAGGCCATTACGCCGTTTTTAAATCCGAACCCGGCTATGTTTGCCCCGTCTATCAGCGCGGTATCTATTGCTGTGAATACTTCCTTGCTTCCCTCCAGCCAGCCGTTACCGGCATAGGATGAGGGGGGCTTCCCATACATGGAAGTACCGTGCGTCTGCACCATCCATACCCTTCCATTATTGTCATATACAATATCACGGAAATCATCATTGTATACATAGGTTTTTGACGAACTATATAGCCCGCAGGGCCTCGGCATCGCCCCTGCCGTACCAATGGCCCCGTCCGTGCCATCATATACCCTGTTCACAGACACGCTGAGCAAATAAGTACTATTCCATGACGGGTTTGAGATGCTGTATGTCCTTATCACGAAGTACTTGTACGGGTATGATGCGGCATTGACAGTCTTGTAGGTCGTATAGGAACATGAACCTATCATAGTGTAGCCCACCCCGTCATTGCTTCCCCATACGGCCATATAGGCGGAGGTATTATTTATTGTACCATATCCCACTTTTGACTTATGATAGACTGTGAAGCTTGACGGCTCAGGACTCCCCGTAGCGGTTGAGCCTATTTGGGTGACCGAAGGAACAAGATAATAGCTTATACCATCGCTTCCATCAGAGCCTGGTTCCCCCGGATTACCCTTGTCGCCTCTCTCACCGTCCTTCAGAACAACGACTGTCTCACGGTCCACCACGGTTCCGTTGTAATACAGACTGAATACCACATTAGTGGAAGCCCCGCTGGCAGATATGGGCTGTCCCACGCCACAGGACATATTTGAACTTCCGTCTATTGAATAATATAACGAATAGCTGGATGGAAGGGAAGAAACAGATACGGCAGCCTTGTTTCCTTCCACCTTGCTGAGCGAACAGAATACGAAGGATGGTGAATTTACGCCATCTACAGTCTTCCTTATCTTATCCACAGATGGATGAATTCTATAGACTACCGCCGTATCACCCTGTCTTATTTTGCTTACTGTAAAGGTGACGGTACGGGTATACTGCACACCTCCCGAATCAGCTTTCACAGTGATTGACACAGGCAACATATCATCCGCACCACTTGTAATGGCGGTTACACTCACTGTTGCATAAGACCCGTTGTTTACGTAGCCGGCTGTCACACCGGCAGGCGTGGATACCATCACGGAAGTAACTGTCAGTTGTGTACTCCCTGCATAGATGTAGACATTCGTCCTCAATGGCAGTCCTCCGGTCACATTACCGTACTGGTCGCATGCTACCCCGTCCATCTCGTTGTCAAGATCGGCCACCACGACAGTGGTGCCGTCCATGATGACGGGTATGGTTTCTTGATCTATTAATACACTTCCCTTATAAAGGAAAAAACGGACAGTACCTTTTATTCCGGTTATATTGACGGCACTGCCATAAGTATATGTCGCCTCTGTAGCATTATTGATACTGTACTTTATACTGAACCCGGATGGAACAGATTCAAGAGACCCGACATTGTTCTTTCCGTTCGTCACAGTGATTGCACAGCTCACAGACGGGTGGGAGTAGTTGCCCCTGTCATCTATCTTCACTGTACTTGTGCTGGGAAGAAGATTGTGGATGACTGCATTTTCTCCGGCAATCAGCTTGTTTACGGTAAAAGTTAGACTACGGGTGTAAGTAACGCCCAGATAAACCGCTTTCAATGTGATGACTATGGGGAGTGTCACATCAGCCGCATCTGTAATGGCGGTTACGCTCACGGTCGCATAAGACCCGTTGTTCACATAGTCGGTTGTAACACCAGCAGGAGCGGACAAGGATACGGATGTCAGTACCAGTTGTGCTGTCCCCCCGAACATGCTCGCATTGGTATTCACAGGAAGTCCGGATATCACATGCCCCAAATCATCACATGCTACCGAGTCCATCTCGTTGTCAAGATCGGCAATGACCGCACTCTGTCCGTCTATCACCATCGGAATGGTCTCACGGTCTAGCAGGACAGTGTCCTTATACAGGGAGAACTTCACAAACTCATTCTTTCCGAAGAAGCTGATATCGCTTCCGTAGGCATAGTCCAGTTCATTGCCTCCATCGTAACTGTACTTTATCACAAGCCAGGAAGGAAGTGACGACAATGAGTATGTCCCCTTACCTTCCGTCATTGTCACCTTGCAGCTTACGAAAGCATCCGTATATTGCCCTTCCTCGTTGATCTTCACGGAATTCACGCTGGGAAGCAGTTGGTATATCACGGCATTCTCTCCGGACACTTGCTTGTTTATGGTAAGGGTAAGTTTCTTTATGTATTGTGATCCTCTGAAGGTGGTGTGTATGGTAATACCTACCGGGAGGGTGTCTGCCGCATTGTCGCTGATGGCTGTGACTGTGATCCTGCCAGTTTGTGCGTCCGCCGTAGCTGTGACTCCCGACGGTGTTTGCAGTTCTATCTTGTCCAAAGCCAGAGGCGTTGTGCCATACCAGGCACTTACAGTGGTTGACACCGGAAGTCCTAGCACGACATGTCGGTTCTGGTCACAGGCCACGGATGCCATTTCGTTGTCTATGTCTGCGATGATGGGATTCCGTCCGTTACGGATCACCGTCACTTTGTACACCTTGTCGAATACAGCCTTGCCCTCACAATTTATCTTCATAGCCACATAGCAGGTGTCAAGATCAGTTATGTTGATCACATAGAGCACACCGTTCGTTATCACCGCTGAGCATCCGGCGCACTCCATCCGAACTACATATCTGCCTATTTGCATGGTATCTGAATAAACTAATTCTGTGGCCGCTTTGAATACCTGTATGCGTGTCTTTAGCTTGTAGCTTGTGGTGACCACATTGTCACTGCCGTTTACGACAGTGGTTCCGCCGGCTATCACATTCTGTAATTCGGTAAGTCCGCCTATAATGTTTCCGTCATCATCTACGTCTACGGTTATCACGCCCTCATTATCCGACAAACTCACATTATAGACTGAATCTCCCCTTATCTCCTCGATCTGTGAGGGGGTGAACTGAATATGTACACCAGTCAAATACTGATTTGTGCCAAAGTAGCCGTAACCGTGCATCTCCATGTTCCCGATAGTCAGTCCTTCGAGCAGACCGTCTTGCATGGAGATGTTCTTCGTAGGATGGATGATCCAGGTGTTCACTCCCGTCATTCTGCGAGTATAGTATCTGTTCTCATACGTGATGGCCTGCCGCTCCACATCGGTGAAGTTCCCGTAGGCGAAGAAGTTCATGCCCGGCATGGGATGGATGTTTGTCCCGGCCTGCAGGGAATATTCGAATGTCATGCCACCTGCCTTGCTCTCCACAATTCTGGTAGGGGTGAAGTAGGAGGTGGCGAATCCAGAATAGCCCATAAAGCCATTGTCATCGTATGCGTCATCCGTATAGTTTCCGCCTTCGATGTTGTGGAATACTCCGCGGCAGATATCATTGACATGCAGTGTACCCCACTGGTCGTCCAGCAGATCGAGCGTGGCTACCTGTTTTTCCTTGTCCACGGTCTTTATCCTTCCGTAAGCGAATGTGTTGGCCTTGTCACCGCTTATTACATCGATGCAGTTGAAGGTGATTTTGGGCACAACCAGCTCTTCTCGGAAGACAGCCTTGTCAGCTTCCATGACCGTCTTCCCGTCCGAGTCAAGGTAGATGGACGCGCCGCTGCCGCCTATTAAGCCGGTGACGAATTTGCCAATTCTGATGCCTTTTAAAAAGGTGATAACCCCTTGTACGATATCATCCTTTTTCTTTGATATAAATTCACCGAGTGCGCGTAAGGCCGAGAATACATTGTATTCCGAAGGAACTTCTGTATCTCCTGTCTTGAGAATCTTTGCTTCTCCTTTTTTTTGTTGTTCCGCCAAGGTGTATTTCAACTCCCCGATCGAGCTTTCAATCGAATTTTTCCACGAATGCCCTACTGTGTTACAACATCCTATTGTCGCAATGCTCAAGTTCTCTAGTTTGCAGCAGATCTTTGTGATACGACTGTCTCGATATCCCGTTTCTCCGAAATATTCCGATGAAAGCAGGTGTACACGCTGCCCCAACACCAGCGGAACCTTATTCGTATTTACATATATATAATCCGTGTCGCCTGAATAGATAGCAGTATCGCGGGCGTACTCACTCAGAAAGTTATTGACAGCCGATTCATACTCCTGTTCCGCTGCTGTGGTGTAAGATTCAGGCATACGAAGATTCCATAATATATAGGCATCTCCGACAGCGGGAATCATATTTCCACCTGGCAACTGAGTGACAGAATCGGGATAGATATTAATGATCTCAAATTCCTGCGTATCATAATTCCAGTTTACTTCAAAGTCTTTGCCTTGAAGATTCCCTGATTGGAAGGTGAGATGAATCACCTTACCGTCGAGCCTATAGTCATCCGGGTTAAACGGAAGCCCGTTATCTTTTATATGATAGACAATGAATTTCCCTGTTTCCTCATTCTCCTTTTCCTCATTGCGCACAGCTGAGAGCGTACCGACGCGATGTGGGAATATTCCTTCAAAGGCAGCTTCTTCCACATGTTCTTTCAGACCGTATTTTGTATTAAGATCAATAAATTTGGCACGCGAAGGCAATTGAAGGCGATCATACCCGTATTTATTTCGGTCTATGTTTTTTGTGCTTCCGCGTGGAATAAGGCGCGTAAAGAACCGTACCGTGTTGCTGTTTTCTTGTTGTGTCAGTGAAGTTAATCCCTGCATATAGCCAAGCGATACCGATTCGCCGCGCTCGCATTTGCACATGTTCAGATAGTCACCGTCTATCCACCATTCTGTTTCCAGCTGTGCTGCAATATTGTTCAGCGCATCCCAACAGAACACGTCGTTAAATTCAAAGGTCTGACGTGGCGCATAAACGGCTTCGCCTACTCTCCACATCACGTTGTCCGTATTTCGGTTCAGGTTTTGGACCACTTTGGTCAGCATTTCAAGCGGAGTGGCTTCATAGGCGAATGTCACTTCCAAATCGTCTTCTCCTTGTGTCAGCCGACACAGCTTGATATCCTCCGCATCATGTTCCCGCCCGTAGAAGTGAACCTGATAGGAATATTCCTGTGTGGAGATCTGCTTCGGACGATATTCCTTCTTGATTTTGAATTTACATCCCCCCATCTCGATGTAATCGTTCACGTCGAGCATGAAAAAATCCCATGTTTTGAAAGATAACGATACAACGTATTCTGCACCGATCTCCCTGACCCATTGTGACGATGAAGACGGCGAGACTGTTTCTTTTAATTCTCCTGCACGGTTGTATATATTGAGTTCCATTTGTACAATGTTTAATCGTTGTTTAAAACGGGTTCAGGCTCGCGGAATTTCACTTTGAAAATACAGATATACTTGCCATTCGTGGAAGGAAGAGGGTACCACTTCGGGGCGGATGGTTCAGACATATACATTCTGTAGTTCCGCAGTCCTTTTATCTTGAAATCCAGCCAGCCGGATTTCAACTCTGCCATCAGAGCTGCATATCGGGTATGCCGTAAAGTGTCCGTATCGGCCGTAACGATAAATTGCAGAGTGCGGTCAATCGCCTCAAAGCAAGGAGAAGGCAGCTTGTCGGGCAGTTGCTCTCCGTTCCGCTCACGGAAAGACACTGCGGTATATGCCTTCATCTTCGGCATCTTGCATAATTCGTCCATGTTAGTGTGTTCCGATTCTCCCAATTCACAGAGGAATGCACCGTACTCCGTCGATGCGTCCTTGCCATTTATTGTCATGTATCCGCTTAAATTCATTATATTATCTTTACTCGTGTTCCGTTAATGTCCATTCTTTCCAATACCTCTGCCATTGCGGGCAGACATGCGGTGTTTTCCGCAATTTTTGACAGCAGCCCGATAGACTCGTAGGAGTTCTTGCTGATATCCTTAATGTTGTCATCCATTTCTATAAGGTGGTTGGTCATGACGTTTAGGGTGCCTTCTATTTTCCCACCCGTTTCTTCTGTTATCGTTGTCACCGCTCCGGCACGTCCTGACTGAGAGGAAGAGGACGCGGTGTCATCGGCACTCCATCCGAATGCCTTCATCATATTTTCGCGGTCTGCCAGCATGGCGTCCGCCAGTTCCTGCTGCTGCTTCCGCAAGTTCTCCACTTCGGTCTGCGTCAGTCCGTCCTTGCCGGATTCGTAGAAACTGTCATACAGCGATTGAATCTGTCCCTTGTATTTTTCGGCTATCAGTGAACGGAAAATGGAGGTTTGCAGGTACTTTTCCAAATTGTCTGTAGATACTAATTGAAAAGTGCGCTGTATTCTAATTGAAAAGAGCTCCATCCATAACTTGTTACAAAATTACTA
>NZ_JBDFXP010000078.1:0-13973 GCF_040911965.1 Phocaeicola sp. RTP21359st1_B8_RTP21360_211022 | reverse complement strand
TCGGGTTTCATAAAACAAAGGTAAGCAAAGATAGCTAATTTTAAAACTTACCAACCAGAAATTTCCGCTGAGCCCTTCTTGTATTGACTATATTAAAGGATATGATCCGATACGAAAAAAGCCCGTCAAACTGTATGTTTAACGGGCTTTTGTTTCATTTCGGATTGAAAACTGTTGGACTACCAAGATTCGAACTTGGACAAACAGAACCAAAACCTGTTGTGCTACCATTACACCATAGTCCAATCATTATGTGCTTTCCTTAGAAAGCGGTGCAAAGATACGTTTTTCCTGCAATATATTCCAAATATTTTCGCACTTTTTTTTGCAATAAAGTGCAAATGCTTAACTTTGCGTACAAACTAAAAGAAATAAATACATGAAAAAACTTCTAACTTGCCTTGCTTTAAGCCTTGTTGCAGCAAGCAGTTATGCAGCTACACCTTTATGGCTGCGTGACGTGCAAATTTCCCCCGACGGCACGGAAATTGCATTCTGTTATAAAGGAGATATCTATAAAGTACCCTCCAACGGAGGAACTGCCACCCAACTCACTACACAAGCCTCATACGAGTGCAGCCCCATCTGGTCACCGGATAGTAAACAGATTGCCTTCGCCAGTGACCGCAATGGCAATTTCGACCTGTTCGTCATGTCGGCCGATGGCGGAGCAGCCCGGCGCCTTACCACCCATTCGGCTTCCGAAATACCGTCAACCTTCACCACCGACGGCAACTATATCCTGTTCTCGGCCTCTATCCAAGACCCTGCCAACAGTGCCTTGTTCCCTACCTCGGCCATGACAGAACTATACAAAGTCCCGGTAACCGGCGGACGTACCGAACAGGTGCTGGGTACTCCCGCAGAAATGGTCTGCTTTGACAAATCAGGAAAAACATTTCTCTACCAAGACCGCAAAGGTTTTGAAGACGAATGGCGCAAACACCACACCTCGTCCATCACCCGTGACGTATGGTTATATGATTCGGAAAACGGCAAGCATACCAACCTGACCGCCCATGCAGGCGAAGACCGTAACCCTGTATTTGCGCCCGACGGGCAAACCGTTTATTTCCTGAGCGAACGAGACGGAGGTACATTCAACGTATATTCCTTTCCGATAAGTAGTCCTCAATCATTGAAAACGGTCACCCATTTCAAGACCCATCCGGTCCGCTTCCTGTCAATGGGCAGCAACGGCACTCTCTGTTATACGTATGATGGAGAAATATACACTCAAAAACAAGGAGATAAACCGCAGAAAGTCAAAATCGATATCATCCGTGATGACCAAAATACAATAGCGGATCTGAATTTCAGTAACGGAGCAACCTCAGCTACCGTATCACCGGACGGCAAACAAGTTGCTTTCATTGTACGAGGTGAAGTATTCGTCACTTCCGCCGATTATAATACCACCAAGCAAATCACACATACCCCTGCCCGTGAAGCAGGACTTACTTTCTCACCGGACAACCGTACTTTGGCGTACGCCAGTGAACGCAACGGAAACTGGGAACTTTACATGGCCAAGATTGCACGTAAGGAGGAAGCCAACTTCCCCAATGCGACTGCCATTGAAGAAGAAGTACTCCTGCCTTCGGACAAGACAGAACGTACCTATCCGCAATTCTCGCCGGATGGGAAGGAACTAGCCTTTATAGAAGACCGTAACCGGTTGATGGTGCTTAATCTGGAAACCAAAAAAGTACGTCAGGTCACTGACGGTTCCACCTGGTTCAGTACCGGCGGTGGCTTTGACTATTCATGGTCGCCGGACGGCAAATGGTTCACATTGGAATTTATCGGAAACCGGCATGATCCATATTCCGATATAGGTATGGTAAGTGCACAAGGAGGAAAAATTATCAATCTGACCAATAGCGGCTATACCAGTGGCTCCCCCCGCTGGGTACTGGATGGTAATGCCATTTTATTCATTACCGAGCGTTATGGTATGCGTGCCCATGCCTCATGGGGATCACTGAACGATGTGATGCTGGTATTTATGAACCAGGATGCATACGACAAATTCCGACTGAGCAAAGAAGATTACGAATTGCAGAAAGAACTGGAAAAAGAACAAAAGAACACAACCGAAGCCAAGAAAAACGATAAAAAGAAAGGTGATAACAAAGAAAAATCCGAAGAGAAGAAAGAGGAAAAAGTAAAGGACATTGTGGTGGAACTGAACAACATAGAGGACCGCATCGTACGCCTTACTCCCAACTCTTCCGATTTGGGGAGCGCCATTATCACCAAAGACGGCGAGACCTTATATTACCTCTCTGCCTTTGAAGGCGGCTATGACCTGTGGAAAATGAATCTGCGCAAGAAAGATACCAAGTTACTCCATAAAATGGATGCCGGATGGGCCAACATGGAAATGGACAAGGATGGAAAGAACTTGTTCTTGCTAGGCAGTAACACGATGCAGAAAATGGGTACTGATTCTGAAAGTTTGAAGCCCATCAGCTATCAAGCCCACGTGAAAATGGACCTCGCAGCCGAACGTGACTATATGTTCAACCATGTATACAAACAAGAACAGAAACGCTTCTACAACCTGAACATGCACGGAATAGACTGGGATGCCATGACCAAAGCCTATCGCAAGTTCCTGCCGCATATCGATAATAATTATGACTTTGCGGAATTACTGAGCGAATATCTGGGTGAACTGAACGTTTCACATACCGGAGGACGTTTCCGTCCGCAACTGAAAGGAGATGCCACCGCTACCTTAGGATTACTGTATGACTGGAATCATAACGGCAAAGGTCTGTTGATTTCTGAAGTAGTGGAAAAAGGCCCCTTCGACCACGCCCGTTCCAAAGTGAAGGCCGGAAATATCATTGAAAAGATCGACGGCCAGGAAATCACTCCCGAAAGCGATTACTCTGTTCTGCTGAACGGTAAAGCCAGAAAGAAAACACTGGTTACGCTCTATAACCCGCAGACCAAAGAACGTTGGGAAGAAGTAGTTGTTCCTGTCAGCAATGGTGTAATGAGCGATCTGCTCTATGCACGCTGGGTAAAACAACGGGCAGCCGATGTAGACAAATGGTCGAACGGCCGTTTGGGATATGTGCACATTGAATCCATGGGAGATGACAGCTTCCGTTCCGTTTATTCGGATATTCTGGGCAAGTACAATAACCGTGAAGGTATCGTCATCGATACCCGTTTCAATGGCGGAGGACGTTTGCACGAGGATATTGAGATCCTGTTCAGCGGAAAGAAATACTTTACACAGGTAGTTCGCGGACGTGAAGCTTGCGATATGCCCAGCCGCCGTTGGAACAAGCCGAGTATCATGGTGCAGTGTGAAGCCAACTACAGTAACGCACACGGCACTCCGTGGGTATACAGCCATCAAAAAATAGGCAAGCTGGTAGGTATGCCTGTACCGGGAACCATGACCAGCGTATCTTGGGAAACATTGCAGGATCCGACACTGGTATTCGGCATTCCTGTTATCGGCTATCGCTTGCCGGATGGAAGTTATCTGGAAAATTCACAATTAGAGCCGGATATCAAAGTGGCCAATTCACCGGAAACAGTAGTGAAAGGTGAAGACACACAATTGAAAGCTGCGGTAGACGAGCTGTTGAAAGAGATAGACGGAAAATAAGACGAAAGAAAAGATACAAACAAAACCGGAAGGAGAAACAACAGGTTTTCTTCTTCCGGTTTTTGTTTGTAGGGACATTTACTGAATATCCCCTTTTTATTTATAAAAGAAGTTCTCTTTTTTCTTATTTGGCAATCACCAGATAATAGTTCTTCTTTCCGCGCTGAACCAGCAGGTATTTTTCATCCAGCAGGTCAGCAGTCGTAATCACCTGGTCAAAGGCACTTAATTTCTCCTTGTTCAATGAAACGCCACCGCCCTGTACAAGCTTACGCATCTCACCTTTAGAAGCGAAAACAGCGGCATTATCAACGAACAAGTCTACTGCCTTCACACCTTCGGCCAATGCATCTCGTGACACCTCAAACTGAGGAACACCTTCGAACACTGCCAGCAACGTGTCTTCATCCAGCTTTTTCAACGCTTCGGAAGTGGCGTTACCAAACAGGATGCCCGATGCCTCAACAGCAGCATTGTAATCTTCTTCCGAATGAACCATCACAGTTACTTCCTTAGCCAGACGCTTCTGCAATACACGCAAATGCGGAGCTTCAGCATGTTCTGCTGTCAATGCTTCCACTTCTTCCTGACTCAGCGAAGTGAAAATCTTTATATAACGTGCGGCATCCTCGTCACTTACATTCAACCAGAACTGATAGAACTTGTAAGGAGAAGTATAACGGGGGTCCAACCAAATATTACCAGACTCAGTCTTACCGAACTTACCACCATCGGCCTTTGTAATCAACGGACAAGTCAATGCAAACACTTCACCGCCATTAGTACGGCGAATCAGCTCGGCCCCGGTAGTAATATTACCCCATTGATCCGAACCACCCATCTGAAGTTTGCAGCCCTTTGTTTCATAAAGATGCAAGAAATCGTATCCCTGCAACAACTGGTAAGTAAATTCTGTAAATGACAAACCGTCACGCGCCTCACCGTTCAAACGTTTCTGTACAGAATCCTTAGCCATCATATAATTCACTGTAATGTGCTTCCCTACCTCACGGGCAAAGTCCAGGAAAGTAAAATCCTTCATCCAGTCATAGTTATTCACCAATTCGGCTTTGTTAGGAGCATCGCTCTCAAAGTCAAGGAACTTAGCCAGCTGTTTCTTGATGCAAGCCACATTATGACGCAATGTTTCCTCGGTCAGCAAATTGCGCTCCTGCGATTTGCCGGAAGGGTCACCGATCATACCGGTCGCGCCGCCCACCAATGCCAACGGCTTATGACCGCAACGCTGGAAATGACGTAGCATCATCACACCACACAAGTGGCCGATATGCAGAGAATCAGCCGTAGGGTCAATACCCAGATAAGCTGTCACTTGTTCTTTAGCCAATAACTCTTCGGTGCCCGGCATCATTGTGTGCACCATTCCACGCCATGTTAATTCTTCTACAAAATTCATCGAATGATTATCTATTTAAATGTTTGATTTATACTTTAAATGCCACAAAAGTACGACTCTTTATCTGAAGAAACAACTCTTATTGCCGAAAAAAGATTTTCCGTGCATTTTCATCTATCCTATCGCACAGAAAGGAAACTTCCACATTCTTCGTTTCCGCCATCCGTCCTATCACCATACGGATATCCTGCGTGCTCTCATCCGTTTCGGCCAATAAACATTCTAAAGGCACGTGCCGCAACACATCAGGCTGATATCTTTCTCCCAACGAAAAATAAATGTTTTCCTGCATCAGCCGGCAGGCAATATGCAGATTATTACGGAAACCATGTACCACCCAAGGCATCTGCGGACGATACTTCTTTTTCAGTTCAATCAGTTCATTAAACGCCTTCACACAATGAATAACCAACGGTTTTCCTACTGACTCGCTCAATAAAATTTGTCGGACAAACACCTCTTTTTGCAACAGAATATCTGCCGGCCCCAAACGGTCCAAACCCGCCTCTCCTATCGCCAGAACAGAGGGATGACAGACCGCCTTTTCCAACGTTGTCCAATCTTCCGGACCAGCTTCCAAAACTTTCCACGGATGAATGCCTACAGAATAATAACACCCTTCCACAGGTTCAAACCATGCAGGCTCTACATTGAAAATGCATTCTCCCGGTACAGCAGCATTGCGATGCGTATGAATATCCAGCAACATAAGGACAACAGATTTTACGGAACCGGATCATAGCCCGACCCGCCCCACGGATGGCAACGCAATATCCGGCGGACAGCCAGATACAATCCCTTGAAAGGACCATGTTTTTTAATAGCCTCGATGGCATATTCCGAACAGGTAGGTACAAAACGGCATGAAGGAGGAGTCATTGGAGAAATGTACCCCCGATAGAAATAAACAGGCAACAGCAACAGATAGGAAAGTATCTTTTTCATTCCAGCCTTTCCACTATATGAAACAGCAGCTTCTTCACTTTCTCCTCCACTTCGGCAGAAGAATGAATATGGTTATCCAGCCATATAAAGGCGATAATCAGTCTTTTGTTCCGGGAAGCCAGCGCATCCAGCAACAAATGCTTGTTCTTCCGATAAGCCTCACGTACCTGACGTTTCACCAAATTACGCTTTACCGCACGTTTGAACCGCTTCTTGGGCACGCTGATCAGAATGGAAGCTGCCGCCATATCTTCCTCCACAGGCTCTACCGACATATACACCACACGTAGCGGAAAAGCCGGAAAAGACTTGCTTCCACCTGAAAAAAGACGCTCAATCAATGTCTTACTATTCAGACGCTCTTTTTTACCGAGTGTATATTCTACCATAATCTTCTTTCTTTTATTAAAATAAAGAAACCGAGGGTTTCGAATCACAAAGTTACAACTTTATTGATACAAAACCCCCGGTTTTGGGATATAAACTAAAAATTAATCCTTATTACGCTCGCGGATAAACATATCCAATGCCGCAGTCATGGACGGAGCCTCTACAGTAGGAGCTTCCAGATCCAACCGCAATCCGGCATCCTTTACCGCTTTAGCAGTAGCAGGACCAAAACATCCTATCGCAATTTCCTTTTGGTCGAACTCCGGAAAATTCTTCATCAAAGAATTGATTCCTGCAGGACTGAAAAACAACAGCATATCGTAATCGAACTCTTCTTCGGGAGTGAAATCATTACTTACCGTACGATACATCACTACCTCCGTATGCTGAATTTTATTTTTATCCAATAAAGTCTTGATCTCATCATTGTGTACATCAGACATCGGCACCAAATATTTTTCCGTATTGTGCTTTACGATAGAAGGCACCAAATCTGCGAATTTACCGGTCGCGCCGAAGAATACTTTACGTTTACGATACTGAACATATTTCTGAATGTACAAAGCAATGGTTTCGGACGTACAGAAATATTTCATTGTTTCGGGCACAGTAACACGCAATTCTGCACACAGATTGAAGAAATGGTCAATAGCGTGCCGCGATGTAAAAATCACAGCGGTATGATCAAGAATAGAGACTTTTTGCTGTCTGAACTCTTTGGCCGACAAGCTCTCAACTTTGATGAACGGGCGGAAATCAATTTTCACACCGTACTTCTCAGCAATATCATAGTATGGCGACTTTTCAGAAGTCGGCTTCGGCTGAGATACGAGGACTTTTTTTATTTTCAATGTACTAAAAATTTAAAACCAAAATGTTGTTCGCTAAGATAATCCCTTTCCACAGAACAAAATCAGGGAGTATTTCAAGGGCACAAAAGTACAGAATTAAATGGAAAGCACCATGAAATTTGTTGAAAAAGTTACTAAAGCACTTATAAAACAGCAGAATTTTAGCAATTATTATAACAAAACCGATAAAATAAGGAGCAATTTGCGGTGACAGATCGAAATACACAATCAAAAGTACAATTGGAAAAAGTAAAAATCCGGCTCCGATTACAACATTAAAGTAAGATTCCAGCCAAATAATATTGCGTGTTTTGTTAAAGAAAATCCAATTTACAAAGCTATAAAGAAGCCATTTGATGACAAAGAAAAAAACTACATAACCAATGTAAATACTTAGCAATAAACAATGAGGAACCGTACGAAAAAGGAGCAGGTCATGGTCCGAAAAATAATCGTACACACAAAAACCGGATAATATACAGGTCTGCAATATCAGCACCAATGTATAACGCACATCAGATGCGGTAGTATCATCAAACAAACTGGCACGCTCTTTAGACAAAGCAAAATTCTTAAATTGCTGTTCAAGATGTTTCTTGCCATGTGCCAGCACGTATGATACCAGGATAAAGCAAAGAAACAGCACGCTGGTCACCATCCAGTCCGAACGCAGCTGATAGGGCAACTCCATTCCTCTCATCCCGTCTTCCTTGGACGTATGACACACGTTGTGTGTCAAAGCCGTATCAACACGGCTCTGCTCTTCCGTATAAAGTTGGAGAATATACGCTATTCCGGGATGGCAGGTTTCACTCATATCGCTGCAAATTTACGTATTTCTTTGTTCCAAACAGGCGTTGTATAGAGCAAATTTATCGCTTCTTCGGCTGTTGAAGCCACCTTCCAGATCGCAACATGCTCTTTACGCATAAAATTACCCTCCACCGCCCTTTGCAGCATTTCAAGCAAAGGGTTGTAAAACCCGTTGATATTCAAGATGATTATCGGATTAAGATAAAGCCCCAACTGCTTCCAGGTGATGATTTCAAGCAATTCCTCCAATGTGCCGCAACCTCCGGGCAATGCAATGACGCCATCGGACAAATCGGCCATCATCCGTTTGCGCTCGTGCATGGTTTCCGTCTCAATCAATCGGGTCAGCCCTGTATGGTGCCACCCCTGCTCCACCATAAAATGAGGGATTACCCCCGTCACCGTACCGCCTGCAGCCAATGCCGCATCTGAAGTAGCCGCCATCAGGCCGATACAGCCTGCCCCGTTAATCAGATTGATCTTCTTTTCAGCCAGAAGACGTCCTAATTCTTCCGCTACATCAAAATACACCTTCGCTATCTTTGTGCTGGACGCACTATATACACATACATTCTTTATATCATTCATATAAATCCTTATGTTTTCGGGCGGATCCAATCCTCCCCTGCCAGCCAATGACGCTCATTGCCGCAGGAACGAATTGAATTCGCCCGTATACATCACCATATTCGAATCCGTTTCTTACAAACCGAACGCTTCCTTTATCTTATCCACATAATCCAGCTTCTCCCAAGTGAACAGTTCCACTTCCAGCGTCTTTGCTTCATGATACATGGATTCGTATGTCTTGGTCACCACTTTCGGCTCACGTCCCATGTGACCGTAAGAAGCTGTTTCCTCATAAATAGGATTACGCAGTTTCAAACGCTCTTCAATGGCTTTCGGACGCAGATCGAACAGTTGGTCTATTTTCTTAGCAATCTCTCCGTCGCTCAGTTTCACATTGCTGCGGCCGTACGTATTTACGTAGATATTGATAGGACGGGCCACGCCAATGGCGTATGACACCTGCACCAGCATTTCATCGGCAACACCGGCAGCAACCATATTCTTTGCGATATGGCGTGCTGCATAAGCAGCACTACGGTCTACCTTACTGGGGTCTTTTCCTGAGAACGCCCCGCCACCGTGAGCACCTTTTCCACCGTATGTATCCACAATAATCTTACGGCCGGTCAAACCGGTATCTCCATGAGGACCGCCGATCACAAACTTACCTGTAGGGTTCACATGATAAACTATCCGGTCATTGAACAAAGCCAATACTTCTTCATTATGAATTCCGGCAATGACACGTGGCATCAGGATTTCAATCACATCCTGACGAATCTTGGCCAACATCTCTTCGTCAGCCTTCAACTGAGCTTCTTTGGAAGAATCAGCCGGGGTTACAAACTCGTCATGCTGGGTAGAAACCACAATCGTATCAATGCGTACCGGCTTGCCGTTATCATCGTATTCAATAGTAACCTGGCTCTTGGCGTCGGGACGAAGATAAGTCATCACCTTCCCTTCACGACGGATTTCGGCCAGTACCATCAACAGTTTATGAGCCAGGTCCAGTGACAGCGGCATATAGTTTTCCGTTTCATTGGTAGCATAACCAAACATCATTCCCTGGTCGCCCGCACCCTGGTTCATAGGGTCCTCGCGTTCCACGCCACGGTTGATATCCGCACTTTGTTCGTGAATGGCAGAAAATACGCCGCAGGAGTTTCCTTCGAACATATATTCGCTTTTGGTATAACCGATACGGTTAATCACTTCACGTGCAATGCGCTGCAAATCTACATACGCCTTGGTTTTCACTTCTCCAGCCAGCACTACCTGTCCGGTAGTCACCAGGGTTTCGCAAGCTACTTTCGAACTGGGGTCAAACGCCAACAGTTTATCAAGCACAGCGTCCGATATTTGATCGGCCACTTTGTCGGGGTGTCCTTCAGACACCGATTCGGATGTGAATAAATATCCCATTCTAAATTGAAAATTAAGAATTAAAAATTAAAAGTTAATTCGTTAACCACCTTGGGAAGTTATCAGAGTAGATAAATGTAAATAAGAAAGTCAATGTATTTTTTAGCATTTTTTTCTGTGGTTGCAAGCTACTCAAATCTCTCCACTGTTTTTAACGGCTGCAAAGATAAGCATTATTCCTTAACCATTCTATAAATTCCCGGTTCTTTAACATTGGAATCGTAATTATTTAGAAGAAATTAAACCTAATCTGACCGATTTCCGTTAATTTTGCATCATGAGCAAAGAAAAGACCGCATTTATACCTAAACAATATTTCGCAGTGGTAGCCGTACTGCTGGCTATCATGATGTCCGTACTGGACGGAACCATTATGAATATCGCATTACCCACGCTGGCACACGATTTCAATGTCACCCCTTCCAATGCCATCTGGATTGTCAATGCCTATCAACTGGTGATTACCATGACCTTGCTATCATTTGCCTCATTAGGTGATATTTACGGTTACAGACGGATATTTCTGACCGGCATCTCCATTTTTGCAGGCGCCTCTTTGGCCTGCGCCCTCTCGGACTCTTTCTGGATGCTGACTGTCTCCCGTATCATTCAAGGTTTCGGGGCGGCCTGTGTAATGAGTGTCAATACCGCCCTTATCCGTTTAATTTACCCGCCGCAGATACTAGGGCGCGGAATGGGCGTAAATGCCATGGTGGTAGCTGTTTCGGCCGCCGCAGGTCCATCCATTGCAGGCAGTATCTTAGCATTGGGAAGCTGGCACTGGCTTTTTGTAATCAACATTCCTTTGGGATTGGCTGCATTAGTGATCGGACATCGGTTCTTACCGCATAATCCGGCTTCAGACACAAAACACAAGTTTGATAAAATCAGTGCAATAGCCAACGCACTGACCTTCGGGTTGTTAATTTATACCTTGGAAGGTTTTGCACACGCCGAAAACAGAAAGTTCATTGCCATCCAGTTGGTATTGTTAATCATAATCGGCACTTATTTCATCCGCCGCCAACTGAAGAAAACGACCCCTATCCTACCTGTGGACTTACTGAAGATTCCTATTTTCGCTCTTTCTATCGGTACTTCCATCACTTCATTCACCGCCCAGATGCTGGCTATGGTTTCCTTACCGTTTTTTATGCAGAATATATTGGGATACAGCGCCGTACAGATCGGTTTGCTACTTACCCCCTGGCCATTGGCTACCATCCTGACCGCACCACTTGCAGGCAGACTGGTAGAGAAAGTACATCCCGGATTGCTGGGAGGCATCGGCATGGCCATCTTCGCTACCGGCCTATTCACACTCTATTTGCTTCCCCCACATCCGGCAGAATGGAATATCATCTGGCGAATGGCACTCTGTGGTATGGGCTTCGGGCTGTTCCAGACGCCCAATAATGTAACCATTGTTTCTTCCGCGCCCACTCACAGAAGCGGTGGAGCCAGCGGTATACTAGGTACGGCGCGTCTGTTAGGTCAGACTTTGGGAACCACACTGGTTGCTTTGTTGTTCCGTATGTTCGCCGAAGGACATCGGGCGCAGGCTTGTTTGTTATTAGCCATATTCTTTGCCATTGCCGCAGGCGTGGTAAGCAGTATCCGTATGACACAGGCTTCTCCGGCAGGAAAGAAATAAAGCCCCGGCAAGTTGTTGAACAGAAACATTTCCTTTCTGATAAAAACTTTCTCTTGTTTTTTATCTTTGAGAGCAAAGAAAAAAAGAATGAATTTATCTATCTTTGGAGAGAATTTAAACAATCAAAACCTGATGAATATATGAAAAAGACATTGCTCTTACTTTTTACCCTTCTTTTAGCCCTGTCGGCACAATCACAAAATTCGTTACGGCTAATGACCTATAACATTAAAAATGCAAACGGAATGGATGATGTATGCGACTTCCAACGCATAGCCGATGTAATCAATCATATCCACCCCGAAGTGGTAGCCTTGCAGGAACTGGACAGCATGACCCACCGCAGCGGACAAAAATACGTACTGGGCGAGATAGCCGGACGTACGCAAATGCACGCTTACTTTGCCCCTGCCATTGATTACGACGGAGGAAAATATGGTATCGGACTTCTCACCAAAGAAATTCCCGTCAGCCTGAAAACCATGACACTTCCCGGACGGGAAGAAGCACGTGCGCTGATTATGGCAGAGTTCGACAACTACATTTATTGTTGCACCCATCTGTCTCTCACCGAAGAAGACCGCATGGCCTCACTGGAGCTTATAAAAGACTTTGCCGCCGCTCACAAAAAACCTTTTTTCCTGGCCGGCGACCTGAATGCCGAACCCGAATCCGCATTCATAAAATACTTGCAACAGGATTTTCAGATACTTTCTGACGTAAACCAGCATACATTTCCGGCTCCCGCCCCTACAGAAACCATTGATTATATTACAGCACTGAAACAGAACATGAAAGGCTTCACAGTAACCTCCGCACAGGTAGTAAATGAACCGGTAGCATCAGATCACCGTCCCTTAGTAGTGGTGCTTGAACAAAAATAAGCCCAACAGAGAATATGGAAATAAATAAAAGAGAGAACATCGGATGGATAGACTTGCTACGCGTCACCGCCTGTTTTTTAGTTGTATTCGCCCATTGCTGTGACCCTTTTGTGGCACGTTTTGACACAGACCGTCCTACTTTTCTGCAAGGGTGCGCATTGGGAAGTGCCGTACGCTGTTGCGTACCCTTGTTTGTGATGATGACAGGAGTGCTGCTGTTTCCTGTACGAAACGGCATGAGTGAATTTTACAAAAAGCGGATCGGCCGCATTGTTGTCCCGCTTATCTTCTGGTCGGTCATGCTGCCTGTATTGTATTTCATTTATCTGAATTACATCACCACGACAGACAATCCTACCATAGACATGTCCGCCTTCACCCTGGAAATGACTATCACGAAGATTTGGACATTCATTTTCAATTTCAACTATGACACCACTCCTCTGTGGTATCTGTATATGCTGGTGGGGCTCTACTTCATCATCCCCATCTTCCATGCATGGCTGGAGCGTGCTACCCGGAAAGATATCAAGCTATTTCTTTCCATCTGGGGCATCTCCTTGTTCCTTCCCTACATAAAGATGGCCGCTCCCGCACTGGGATATATCGGCAACTGGGGCAATATGGATATCCTGGGAGTGTGCGACTGGAATGCATTCGGTTCATTTTATTATGTTTCCGGATTTACCGGTTATCTGATACTGGCCCATTATCTGGTAAAATACCCGCTGCAATGGAGTTGGAGAAAAACCCTGGCTATCGGTATCCCTATGTTTGTGACAGGGTACGCCATCACTTTCGGCGGCTACCTCATCATGCAGGAATATTTTCCGGGAAACTACGCCTATCTGGAAATAGTATGGCTTTTCGGCGGCATCAATGTATTTATGATGACATTTCCTGTTTTTGTCTGCATACAGAAGCTTAAAATACCTTCTTCGCCTGTTCTTTCAAAAGTGGCATCCATGACCTTCGGCATTTATCTGTGTCATTTCGTCTTCGTGCAAATGGGGTATGACTTGTTCGCCTCGCTGTTGCCCCAGGGGATTCCTGCCATAATACACATTATTTGCATGGCCGTAACAGCCTTTCTCATCAGCTACCTGGTGGTCAGAGGGATGTATGCATGCAAATGGACCAGAAGATTTGTGGCGTAAAAACAACGGATTCAAAACACAAGGAGTTACAGTATCCAGTTGGCTGATTATTTCCTTCAAATTCTTCATTTAGTTATTAAGTATTGATAATCAATTATTTACCATGATTGATTTACTCATAAATTCTTCATCATTCTTTCATAGGATATTTCAACAGAAGTAAGCGTCTCCGCGATTCTATCTTGTCGCCCATTTTTCATTCTTATATTTTTGCCATATATAAAAATGAATCA
>NZ_JBDFXP010000077.1:0-14201 GCF_040911965.1 Phocaeicola sp. RTP21359st1_B8_RTP21360_211022 | reverse complement strand
AAGGTCATTATACTTATCCTATGGTGGCGCAATTTTCAACTGGAATATTGGCGCACTTTTCAATTAGTATCTACATTTTGACGGTAAAGGGGTTAGCTATTTTCAATTCAACAAAATGATATACAACAACTAATAGGTATCACAGAGTTCAATGAAGAGCAGTCCATATTACAGAACATTTTCCACATTTCTGCTTTACTCCTAGCAACATCCCATTATGAAATTCCATGAAACTTTCATTCAACCTCCTCACATTCTTCTCACTCGTTCCGCTTCGCATCATCACCTGCACCCATACTCTCAAGATACTGCAATTCCCGTTCCGCAAACTCACGATTCTCCTCCTCTCCCAGCATTTGATAGAGCAGTTCCCTAGCTTGCGAATAATATTTCAAGTTTACTAATACTTGTGCTGCCCTGCGCCGAAGAAAATGATAAAGTGGAAACAAGGTATTCTTTTCATCACCATACATCTTTATCTGACTGCCAACCAAACTCACCATAGAATAAATATACTCAAGAGCTCCTGTATCCTTCATTTCGACGAGACAGTTGGTAAAATCACGAATCGCATGAATGGATGAATTTCTTTTAGCATTAGTCAAATAATAATAAGCCTTTTCAAAATGCCCTAATGTGAGATAAACAAAACCGATATGATAACAAATCACATAATATTCTTCCTTGCCACGCTCCGGCAATTCTGTCCAGTGGACTTGATAATACCGAAAAATAGAAAGATAACACCCCAACGCCTGAAGATAACATTGCTGCCTGAAAAATTTCTTCCCCCAATAAATAGTAGTCTGCAAGGTAGGCTCGGTATAAGCCAGCAACGCCTGTTGTTCCTCCGTCAGTTCGTCAAACTGTTTGTTTGCCGCTTTTTCTTTAGCATCGTCCAACATATATTTCAACTCCCAATAATCATCATGATCCGTTGTCAATCTTACCTCAATCATACTACTGAATACTCTGCCTTTTTGGGTTTCATCGAAAAAAGCATCTACCCTGTCCGTCCGCATAGCCGACAACTTATAATAAAGAGACCGTTCATTACTGCCTTCAGCTTTTTCCAATGCAATCACCAACTGCCCTTCAGCAAGTGTGATACAGATCAGAGCATCTTTTCCCGCCTGTCCTTTTTCATCCATCACAGCATCCTTCAACCGAAAAGAAAGAATAGACAATAATTCGGTACGCCTCTCTATCCGCCCATTGCAAACCAGTGTCATTCCCTTTATATCTTCCTGTTTCACTGTACCAAAAAGAGAAAGAATATCCTCTATCTGATCCATATCTTGCCGGGAAACATCGACAGGTTCCAACAGCTTACCATGTCCAATCTCCAATTTTCGTCTCAACAAAGCCAAGCGATTTTCGAATTCTTTTTTCACCAACATGTCTTGTATTGAAGCAGATTGTTCTGCCAACTCTTTAAAACTACGGGCTATCATAAAAGATGACTCAAGCAATACCCGCAAATGTTGTTTTAACTGAGTTTCACTGCCCGACAAGAACAGACAGGCAGACAGACAAGCCGTAAAAGGTGTCTCACTTTCTCCATCCTCATGACTTTTACGCAAATAGCAAGTCCAAGCTGTGTATCGGCAGTTAATGTTGTTAATGTCAAAAACTATTTTTTTAGACTGTTCATAGCTACATGCGTAAAAATCTTTATAATATAACTGAATATTCTGACCTGTTTTTTCTCTTAACAAATGAAAATAACCTCCTTGAAAACCGATGATAATGGCATCAGCATCAATTCTCTTCACTAGTTCACAGTGCATGGACTGCACGAACCTGATAAGTTCATCGGTGGTCATCGCCGAATAAATCTTTTCTTGCTGCTTTTTCGGCTTTGCAACAAAATAATAAACTGTTACGAAAACCACCATCATAGATACGAAGACGACAGAAATAATCATATCTTGTTACAGTTAATCTTTGTATGTCTGTAAAAATACAAAATTAATCGGGAAATGTTAGAAGTGATAGGATATTTTAATGAATTCCCCTAAGAAGTTACTTAAAAATCCGGTTCAATCAATTCCTTCCGATGCATCCGGTGCCACCTCCACAAAATCATAAGACATAGAGGAAATTCCATTGGAGATATTCTGAAATACCTAAAAATAGGGATTGTCCATATCCATATTTTCATCGAACTTTGCAACCCCAAAAAACGAACAAATGAAGATACTTTATATAATACTGTTCATACAAATAGGATGGATATTTCCCCTCTCCGCACAAAAACAAGATTCCATTTATATCGGAACGCGTCATACATTGTTTTCTGAAATACTGAATGAAGAAAGAAAATATTGGATTTATGTACCTGAGACCAAAGCTGGTGAAAAAGGAAAGGCTTATCCGGTTCTTTATCTATTGGATGGAGATTCCTTCTTTCATTCCGTGGTTGGTTTTACGCGTTTCTTCTCTTCTTCTAAAACCTCAAACTTACCTCCTTGCATCGTTGTGGCTGTTTTAAACACAGACCGGACCAGAGATTTCACTCCTACTTGCTCAGCCGCCCGCCGGGATGGTACCATTTGTCCCTATGATAAGCCGGCAGGTGGTGGAGCTGAACAGTTCCATCGCTTTCTGATAGAGGAACTACGTCTGGAAGTGGAAAATAAAGTTCCTGCCAACGGTACAAACTTTCTTGTCGGACATTCATACGCAGGTTTATTTACCCTACAGACACTGTCAAATCATCCCGAGTCTTTTGACTCGTATATAGCAATAGACCCAAGTTTATGGTGGGACCGAGGAGTCTTTCTGCAACAAGCAGCAAAGAATGTTTATCAAAAAGACTTCTCCGGCAAACATTTGTATGTTGCTTTCGCCACCCGCCAACGTCCTGCAATCAAACTTATCCAGTTTTCATTGGCCGACAGCTTAAAAAATAAGATCATCCCTGAAATGAAAAACAAGCATTTGCATGTCGTTTATAAAAAATTTCCCGACGAGGTGCATGGCACCATTGCTCTTCCTGCCATTTTCGATGGATTAAAATCTCTATTTCATAACACTATTTCAACCAAAGAGGCAACATGATAATTTCTTGCAGTATTCGGTTTCTCATCTGTTACAAATACGCTCCGGTTTACTATTGGTAAAAATAACATAACTGATGCCTATATTGTAGCCACTCGCTCAATTCCGGGGTATTGCACGGCTATAATTCTCACATCCCCTTCTGTTTAACATCAATTTAAGATTTCAAATTCTATACTTATCATTTTCTAGAATAACAGATTGAGACATTGTATCAACCTTGGCTACAGATTTATGCTATTCTTTCCGGAAATCATGTAATTAGGGTTATAACATCTGTAATTTATCTACACTGTATTTTCAGTCATGTACTTATCTTTGCATCAAGATTCTGGAATTCAAAACTTAATAAAATCAAGTGATAATGAAACGTATACCAGTCATCATGATTGCAAGTTTATTTGTTATAGGAATACCTGCCATAACACAGTCCGATCCGGTTCCCAAGAAAAATGGTAATAAGTATGTGCTTTACGAAAAACGTACAGATAACGGGGCGGTCTGTCACCTATTTCAAGCGCAACAAGCGAATGGATGTTTGGAAAAACCGATGGTAAAGGGTACACTGTTTCGCTGTGGTGTATGGCACATGGAAGAAATCAAAGGAAACCCGAAATCACAAGAGGCATACAAAACGAGTAAACAAGTATAGGAAAAAAGAATATTATGACATTAGATGATTTTTTGAATCATATTGAAGCCGGCGGTGCACTCAATACACCGGAAATCTATCGGCTGATGGATGAAATGAGCGATGAAGCCCGGCGCGTTACCTGTGAGATAAACAACTCGTACCATTCACAAGAAGAATTGCGTGCGTTCATGTCGCGCCTGACCGGTAAACCTGTGGACGAAACATTCAAGATGTTTCCTCCGTTCTACACAGACTTCGGCAAGAATATTACCATCGGGCGTCGTGTCTTTATCAATGCCGGTTGCCACTTCCAGGATCATGGCGGTGTGACGTTGGGTGACGGCTGTCTTATCGGGCATAATGTGGTCTTTGCCACGCTCAATCACGGTACGGCTCCCGAAGACCGCGGGGCGATGTATCCGGCGCCTATCCGGTTAGGCAAAAATGTATGGGTAGGTTCCAACTCCACCATCCTGCGGGGTGTGACCGTGGGTGACAACGCCATTATCGCCGCCGGATCTGTGGTGACGAAAGACGTAGCGGCCAACACGGTTGTAGGAGGTGTACCGGCAAGGCATATCCGAGATATCGACAGGAACGAAAAGTGATAGCCTATGGAATCGGAATCACTAACCAACCATACTGCCATCCTTGTCAGATCCATCCGAACGGTACACCATACTGAACGGGTTGTGCGGATTGGTTCTACCGGGCATTACACTGACCAACTTTCCGGAGTTCTCGTTGTATTCCCTTCTTCCGGTTGAAACGACGAGTGCCATGCCTACTGCCGGAGTCGACCGTATCATAATCTGCAATACATCTTTATCGACGGCAGATTTTGCACAAGACTCTTGCTACTGTTCGATATCGGTTTCTCCATCATCATCACCAATGCGGCAAGAAAAAGAGGCTGATTTTCCTGATCTGCTTGAAGTGGGAACGTTGGATGAGATGCATGTAAAATAATGTCTGTAATTGAGGTTATACAATCAGTAATCCATCTACCGGCTTTTCCTGTAATCCGCTGTAATTTTGCACTATGAAAAGAAAACAAGAAACAATAAAAATTTAAATTACATCGGTTATGAAACGTACAACTATTTTAATGGCTGCTTTCCTCTGCCTCTTCAGCCTGACGGAAAGCCCGGCACAAAACACTCACAAAAATATGGAACTGTTAAATCTGACACAGGAATGGGACAAGACGTTCCCGAAGAGCGACAAGGTGAACCATAGCAAAGTGACTTTCGTAAATCGTTACGGCATCACGCTCGCTGCCGACCTGTATGCACCGAAAACGATTTTCGGAGGTAAGCTGCCTGCTATTGCTGTCAGCGGTCCGTTTGGAGCTGTAAAGGAACAGTCGTCGGGGCTGTATGCCCAGACATTGGCCGAACGAGGATTCCTGACGATTGCTTTTGATCCTTCATTTACTGGTGAAAGCGGTGGACAGCCTCGCAGCGTAGCTTCGCCGGACATCAACACCGAAGACTTCTCGGCGGCGGTGGATTACCTCGCGACACGTCCGGATGTGGATGCCGAACGAATCGGCATCATTGGCATTTGTGGTTGGGGTGGTTTTGCTATCAATGCGGCTGCCAACGACACACGTATCAAGGCAACGGTAGCTTCCACAATGTACGACATTAGCCGCTGTACAGCAAACGGTTACTTCGATGCCGCTGACAATGCAGATGCACGTTACAAAATGCGTCAGGAGTTTAACGCCCAGCGCACGGAAGACTACCGTACCGACACTTATCCCCGCACCGTGACGAACCCGGAACCTACCGGTGATACGCCGCAGTTCATGAAGGATTATTATGATTATTACAAGACCGAACGAGGTTATCATCCTCGTTCCATCAACTCCGGTTTGGGCTGGAACAAAACCTCCAATCTTGCATTTCTCAACGCACCTATCCTTGCGTATGCCGATGAAATCCGCAGTGCCGTGTTGCTCATTCATGGAGAAAAAGCTCACTCCCGCTATTTTAGTGAGGATACTTTCAAGAAGCTGAAAGGCGATAATAAAGAATTGATGATTATTCCCGATGCCGTACATACGGATTTATATGACCGGACAGACATTATTCCATTCGATAAGCTGGAGGAATTTTTCAAAGAATACTTAAAATAGAAGGCTTCAAGAAAAAGGAATTGCCTATATCCTGATTGGCTTCAGTTCGCGGACGCAGCAATGTGAACATGACTTTTAAAATTAATAATGACTGACAACTAAAATAATATATCAAATGAAACTGATTAAAAATGCTGAATTCGGGGGCGAGCGTCCCTTGTTCGAGTCCCACGACCTTCGTCTGGAAAATGTGATTATTCGTACCGGTGAATCGGCCATCAAAGAATGTAGCAATATCGAAGCTGTAGATTGCCGCTTTGAGGGTAACTATCCCTTCTGGCATGTACACGGTTTCAAAATCGACCGTTGCTATTTCGATGTCGGAGGGCGTTCGGCATTGTGGTATTCCGATCACCTGAAGATGACCGACACGATTATCGACGCACCGAAGATGTTCCGTGAAATGGACGAAATAGATATCGAGAACGTAACGATGAACGATGCCGACGAAGTATTCTGGCGTTGTAATGGTATCCGCATCAAGAATCTCAAGCTGCACGGCGGAACTTATCCTTTCATGTTCAGCAACAACATTTATGTGGACGGACTGGAAAGCAACAGCAAGTATGTGTTCCAGTACGTGAAAAATGTAGAGATTCATCATGCAAAGATTACAACGAAGGATGCCTTCTGGGAAGTGGAAAATGTGACCATCTACGATTCCGAACTCAACGGCGAATACCTCGGCTGGCATTCGAAGAATCTACGTTTGGTCAACTGCCACATTACCGGTGAGCAACCGCTTTGCTATGCACACGACCTTATTCTTGAAAACTGTACCTTCGGACCTGACTGCGACCGTACCTTTGAGTACAGCACGTTGCAAGCCGATATTCACGGAGCTATTACAAATATCAAGAACCCGATGTCGGGATGCATTGTGGCTGACGAATTCGGTTCCATAACCATAGATGAGAACATCAAGGCTCCTGCCGATTGTGAAATCCGTCTCCGGGACGAGCGTACCTGTTTTACCGATTAAGATGAAGATATGAAATACAACTTTGACAAACAAATTTCAAGACGGGGAACCGATTCCTACAAATGGGATAGCGCAGAAAGCGAAAATGTATTGCCGATGTGGGTGGCTGACATGGATTTCCGTACAGCTCCCGCTATCGTCGATGCTTTACGCCGACGGGTAGAACACGGCATTTTCGGTTATACCCGTGTGCCCGACAGTTACTACGAGGCTGTTACAGGCTGGTTCGCACGTCGTCACGGTTGGACGATTGACCGTGAATGGATAATTTACACATCGGGCGTAGTCCCAGCCATCTCGGCAGTCATCAAGGCTTTGACCGTTCCGGGAGATAAGGTATTGGTGCAGACCCCGGTCTATAATTGTTTCTTTTCTTCAATCCGTAACAATGGGTGTGAAATGGTATCATCACCGTTGGTCTTTGCAAGTAATACTTTCACCATCGATTATGAAGATTTAGAGCGTAAGACTGCTGATCCGAAAGTGAAGGTGATGCTGCTGTGCAATCCTCACAATCCTGCCGGAAGGGTGTGGAAACGTGAAGAACTGGTACGTATTGGTGAAATTTGTATTCGACACGATGTTACGGTCGTTTCGGATGAGATTCATTGCGAACTGGTTTTTCCAGAGTACCGTTACACACCGTTTGCTTCCATCTCAGAAAATTTCCGTCACCATTCTGTAGTCTGTATATCTCCCAGTAAAGCGTTCAATATTGCCGGATTACAGATTGCGAACATTATTTGTGCTGATGCTAACCGTCGAGCGAAAATCGACCGGGCCATTAACGATAACGAAGTATGTGATGTCAATCCTTTTGGTGTAATTGCGACTCAAGTAGCTTACAACGAAGGGGAAGAGTGGCTGAACCAACTCATCAAATATTTACAGGCCAATTTTCTCTATATGCAGGAGTTCTGTCGGGAACATCTGCCTGAGTTTCCTATCACGGTATTGGAGGGAACCTATCTCGTTTGGATGGACTGTCACAGACTCGGCATACACTCGCAGGAACTCGAACAGCGATTGGTTAACGAAGCCGGATTATGGCTCAATGCAGGAACAATGTATGGGACTGAAGGAAAAGGATTCATGCGCTGGAATATCGCCTGCCCACGTACTACACTGGCAGAAGGATTGAAACGTTTTACTGGTTTCGTAAGAAATCTTTAAGAGATATATACGGCAAATTCATTTTTAATAGAACGCAACTATATAGTTTACCATACCAAGCATTACGTATAACAAAGTAAATAGTTGCGACTTAATTTTTTATCTCATTTTTTCTTTTCTTCCACAACTGATAACTATTGATGATGTTCTGCCACAAATTATATATCATAGAGTGTATTAATCTGATTATCAATAAGGAAGCCCACCTATTACTAACAGTGGGTAACAAAATAGTAACAAAAAAACGAAGAAATTCGCTTAGTGGTGGGCTTACGCTGCAAAGGTAACAAAAGCCCGCCAATCATAAAAATAAAGCTGGCGAAAAGAGAAACATTCTTTTTCTTTTCGCCAGCATCTATTTTGCTGTCAACACAAACAGGTTTAGTCCGTTTTGGATATCTATACAAAGCGATAAACTAAAACTCAATTTTCACCTACCTGAAAAAAAGTTCCTACTTCTTTTTGCTATTTAAAATATTGTTCGTTGTTTTGCGAACAACAAATAAAAAGGAGATATTGAAGTGAAAGATAAACCGTACACAGTAGAGCAGGAACAGATTGCTCGTTTTGCCAAAGCAATGGGACATCCCGCACGAATGGCTATTCTTGCTTTTTTAGCAAATCAAGAAAGTTGCTTCTTCGGTGATATACACGAAGTGCTGCCTATCGCTAAGGCAACCGTTTCTCAACATTTGAAAGAACTGAAAGAAGCTGGCTTAATTCAAGGAGAAATAGAAACGCCAAAAGTACGGTATTGTATCAACCGGGAAAATTGGGAACTCGCACGAAAGTTATTTACTACTTTTTTGGGGGATTGCCAATGTAAAGGTACATCGTGCTGTGAATAACAGCACCTTTTTTTAAAATCATTGTTCGTAGTTCTACGAATTACGATTATTATATTAACTTTAAAGTAGAATTAGAAATGGAAATCAAAGTATTAGGAACCGGGTGTTCAAGCTGTAAAGCATTGTATGAAACCACTAAACAAGCTATTTCAGAATTAGGCTGCGATGCAACACTAATCAAGGAAGAAGATTTATTGAAAATCATGGAGTACAACATTTTAGGTCTTCCGGCTTTGGTGATTGACGGAAAAGTTGTATCAGCCGGAAAAAGATTGTCCCTTTCGGAAGTAAAAGAGTTGATAACCAAATAAAAAATGAACTATGAGAAAGTTATTTTATCTACTGATTGCGATGCTGGTCTTAATGTCCTGTGGAAATGGTTCAAAGAAAAAAAACGAGGAAAACAAAGCGGAAGAAATACAGCCTAACCGCATTGAAGTTCTCTATTTTCATGGAGCGCAACGATGTATCACTTGCAGGGCGATTGAAGCCAATACAGTAGCCCTTTTGGATAGTCTTTATTCCCAAGAAAAAGCAAATGGCAAGATTATCTACAAAGTAGTAGATATTTCTAAGAAAGAGAATGAAGCGATTGCAGACAAGTACGAAGTTACATGGTCGTCTTTGTTTGTGAATGACTGGAAAGACGGAAAAGAGAATGTAAACAATATGACCGAGTTTAGTTTCTCCAATGCGAGAAATGCACCGGACAAGTTTAAAGAGGGAATTAAAAGCAAGATTGACGAATTGTTAAAACAGTTGTAAGATGGACTTTCTTCAATCATTATTAGATAGCAGTTCTGTTCCCGCTATTACAGCCTTTATATTGGGGATTTTAACGGCAGTTAGCCCGTGCCCGCTGGCTACAAACATAACGGCAATAGGATTTATAAGCAAGGATATAGAAAACCGTCACCGGATTTTTATAAACGGGTTGCTCTACACTTTCGGCAGAATAGTGACCTATACGGTTCTTGGCTTTATTCTTATTCCTATTCTTCGTGAGGGCGCAAGTATGTTTATGGTGCAAAAAGCTGTAAGCAAATACGGGGAAATGCTGATTGCTCCGGTGTTAATCATCATTGGAATATTTATGCTTGATATAATAAAACTCAATCTACCCAAAATTAATATCGGTGGGGAAAGCCTGAAAAAGAAAACTAAAGGCGGTTGGGGAGCTATGTTGTTGGGGGTCTTATTCGCTCTTGCTTTTTGTCCTACCAGTGGAGTATTTTATTTCGGTATGCTTATCCCTCTATCAGCAGCAGAAACAGGCGGCTATCTCTTACCTGTAATCTATGCTATTGCTACGGGATTACCTGTAATCCTTTTTGCATGGATTTTAGCTTATAGTGTTGCCGGACTGGGGAAGTTTTACAACCGAATACAGATATTTGAGAAATGGTTTCGCAAAATAGTTGCTATTCTCTTTATCGCAGTTGGAATATATTACGCAATAGTATTTTATCTATAAATAAACATTAAGTATCATTTTAAATAAAAAACAGTATGAAAAAGATAGAAATTTTCGACCCGGCAATGTGCTGCCCTACGGGTCTTTGTGGAACAAACATCAATCCTGAATTGATGCGTATTGCGGTAGTAATCGAATCATTGAAGAAACAAGGTATCATCGTTACCCGCCACAATTTACGTGACGAACCACAAGTATACGTAAGCAATAAGACGGTGAACGACTTCCTGCAAAAGCATGGTGCGGACGCACTGCCTATTACTTTAGTAGATGGAGAAATAGCTGTTTCACAAACCTATCCTACCACCAAACAAATGAGTGAATGGACGGGGGTCAATTTAGATTTTATGCCAGTTAAATAAGTATTCACCAATTAATTATTTAAGAAAAATGAGAACATTCAATTTATCAGATATAGAATTGACAAAATACCTTTTCTTCACCGGAAAAGGCGGTGTGGGCAAAACTTCTATTGCCTGTGCTACTGCGGTAGGTTTGGCAGATAATGGTAAGAAAATACTTCTTATCAGCACAGACCCGGCTTCAAACCTGCAAGATGTCTTTAATCAAACTTTAAACGGACACGGCACGGATATTCAGGAAGTACCCGGCTTAACTGTAGTTAATCTCGACCCGGAACAAGCTGCTGCCGAATACAGGGAAAGCGTTATTGCGCCTTTCCGAGGAAAACTGCCCGATAGTGTTATCCAAAATATGGAAGAACAACTTTCAGGTTCTTGCACGGTAGAAATTGCTGCTTTCAATCAATTTTCCGATTTTATCACGGATGCTGATAAAGCAAAAGAATATGACCATATCATCTTTGATACAGCCCCAACGGGACATACATTGCGAATGCTACAACTACCATCGGCTTGGAGTACGTTTATTAGCGAAAGTACGCACGGTGCATCATGCTTAGGGCAATTATCCGGTTTGGAAGAAAGGAAAGGCATCTATAAGCAAGCGGTTGAAACACTCTCGGATGCAAATGCAACTCGCTTAGTGTTGGTAAGTCGTCCCGAAATCGCACCTTTGAAAGAAGCTGCCCGTTCTTCGCATGAATTACAATTACTGGGAATTAATAACCAGCTATTAGTAATCAACGGACTTTTGCTGCAATTAGATGAAGCCGATAGCGTATCGAAACAAATATATGACAGACAGCAAACCGCCCTGAAACAAACCCCTGCGGAACTGCTGGATTACCCCTCTTATTCTGTTCCTTTACGGTCGTATAATCTATCTAACATTGCAAATATCCGCCGGATGCTATACGATGATAATTTAACAGACAATGCGGATTATCAACGGATTACTGATGCAAAAGGTATAGACGAATTGGTTAATGACCTCTATCAGTCAGGGAAAAGAGTTGTATTTACTATGGGAAAGGGTGGCGTAGGTAAAACAACGTTAGCCACGGAAATAGCCCTGAAATTAACTAAACTGGGTGCAAAGGTGCATCTAACCACCACTGACCCGGCAAACCACCTGAATTACAACCTTGCAGTTCAGGCAGGTATTACAGTAAGCCGCATTGATGAAGCGGAAGTACTGGAAGCCTATAAAAACGAAGTTCGTAGTAAAGCTGCGGAAACAATGACTGCCGAAGATATGGAATACATAGAGGAAGATTTGCGTTCACCGTGTACGCAAGAAATCGCAGTGTTCCGGGCTTTTGCCGAAATCGTAGACAAAGCGGAAAATGAAATTGTTGTGATTGATACCGCACCTACCGGACACACCTTGTTACTGCTGGATGCAACGGAAAGCTACCACAAGGAAGTACAACGCACGCATGGCGATTCTCCTGCTTCGGTAAGAAAATTATTACCACGTTTAAGAAACCAGCAAGAAACGGAAGTTGTTATTGTGACCTTGCCCGAAGCAACCCCCGTCTTTGAAGCCGAACGTTTGCAAAAGGATTTACAGCGTGCGGGAATTAATAACAAATGGTGGGTTGTAAACGCTTGTTTATCATTAACCGATACGGAAAATTCTTTTTTGCGGGCAAAGGCACAAAATGAATTGACTTGGATTAAGAAAGTAGAAGAATTGTCAAAGGGAAACGCTGCCCTGATAGCTTGGAAAAATAATTGAGAATATGAGAATTTTAATCCTTTGTACTGGAAATAGTTGCCGTAGCCAAATGGCACACGGCTTATTACAATCATTTGACAGTAAACTGGAAGTCTTTTCAGCAGGAACAAAGCCTGCTGAAAAGGTTAATCCGATGGCAGTAAAGGTTATGACTGAAATAGGTATTGATTTAGCCCAACATACCCCTAAAAGTGTCAATCTATATGTAGGAAAAAAATGGGACTATGTTATTACGGTCTGCGGTGGTGCAAACGAAAGCTGTCCTATGTTTACTGGTGAAGTAAAAAACAGGTTGCATATTGGGTTTGACGACCCATCGGAAGCAACCGGAAGTCCGGAATTTATCGACAATGAATTTCATCGGGTACGGGATGAAATAAAAGCCCGTTTCTATGACTTCTATCTAAATGAATTAAAACCGCAATTAAACTAAATAGTTGTTGTTATGGAAAAGAAACAAGGAATTGGATTTTTTGAAAAATACTTAACCATTTGGGTTGCCTTGTGCATTGTTATCGGAATTGCTGTGGGGCAATGGCTCCCGGTAATCCCGCAAACATTAAGCAAGCTTGAATACGCCAACGTGTCGATACCCGTAGCTATCCTGATATGGTTAATGATTTACCCGATGATGCTAAAAGTGGATTTTCAAAGCGTTAAGAATGTCGGCAAACGTCCGAGAGGAATAATTGTCACCTGTGTTACAAATTGGCTTATAAAACCGTTTACCATGTTCGGGATAGCTTATTTGTTCTTCTATGTCATTTTTAAAACTTTTATACCTGCCGAATTAGCAGAAGAATATTTAGCCGGAGCGGTATTATTGGGGGCTGCACCTTGCACGGCTATGGTATTCGTGTGGAGTTATCTCACTAAAGGGGATGCCGCTTATACGCTGGTACAAGTTGCAGTGAACGATTTAATCATATTGATAGCGTTTGCTCCTATCGTTGCTTTCTTGCTGGGGGTTGGCGGCGTATCTATTCCGTGGGACACTTTAATGTTATCTGTTGGCTTGTTTGTTGTGATACCACTTGCTGCTGGGGTCATTACCCGCATAATGATTATACGCCGTAAAGGGATAGAATACTTCAATAATGTATTTATTAAGAAGTTTGATAATTATACGGTGGGTGGGCTGTTATTGACACTTATCATCCTATTTTCATTTCAGGGAGAAACGATACTGAACAATCCTCTGCATATCGTATTGATTGCAGTTCCGCTCGTGCTGCAAACGGTTCTGATATTCTTCGTTGCCTACGGTTGGGCGAAATGGTGGAAATTACCCCATGATATTGCTGCGCCTGCCGGAATGATTGGAGCAAGTAATTTCTTTGAATTAGCGGTTGCTGTGGCTATTTCTCTATTCGGTTTACAATCCGGGGCTGCATTGGCTACGGTGGTAGGTGTGCTGGTTGAAGTTCCGGTTATGTTGATGTTGGTAAGGATTGCAAATAATACACGGAAATGGTTTCCGATTACAAAATAATTGTAGATAAAAAGGAGAATGTTTTTGTTTTACTATCACTTAGTTTACCGTTGACAACAGCAAGTATGTGTATGGCAAGACCTGTGATTTAAGTGATGATGATGTCTACAGTTTCTATGGCTTAAAGTACATCCGACTAGTGACATCAATAAAACTAAAGTAAATGCTATTCCTAGAATTCTCATATTATTGTTGATTTTGAGTTTATTTTATAGGTACTGTCCAAAATTTTGTGTAAATGGAAACAGGATTCAGTTGTAAGTTTGTTCTTATATCTGGATTCTGTTTT
>NZ_JBDFXP010000076.1:0-14271 GCF_040911965.1 Phocaeicola sp. RTP21359st1_B8_RTP21360_211022 | reverse complement strand
AGTTCTTTTGGAACTATGATAATATATAAATATCTGGAAATCACTATATTAAAATAATAGGCATACAGAATGAATATGTAAATAAGGGAAATAGAAGCAGTTAGCAGAGGATTTTTTCTATTTATTTTCTACTGTCCCTATAATCTATAAGAAGGAATATACGCATTGATAGAAATAATAAAGTTATATAAATAATTGATTAACTGCATAGTCCGTTCAAAATTGAAATGTAAAAAAGAAGCCTTTTGAGCCTTTTACGTTTTAAACAGCCTGAAATGTAATGTACCAAGTTTCTACCTTATGATGTAGATGCATCAATATTATATTCTAAAAATTAAAGAAATAAATGAAGATAAAATAGAAATTGAAGAACTTATTCAGTGGAAATAGCTCATTCTTTCATTCGATATTGTTAAAAACGCAGCTTAAACCGAAATATTTTTATTATATATAAGCTATTTAATTAAATATATAATATATTTGCGCCGCAAATCTAAATTTAATTGAAATACATAGTTCCAAAAGAACTTTGCCAAAAAGGATTATATGATTTTCAATAAATAATTAAAAAAAATCACAGCTATGTTAAAACGGCTAAAGTCAGTCAGTATGCTGCTATTCCTGATGGGAACAACAACTGGAGCAGCTTATGCAGTGCCTGTCTCAGGCATAACCGATGTAGAAATCACACAGCAGAGTGAAACTTGTACCGGTGTGGTGAAAGATGGTACAGGTGAAACTGTTATTGGTGCATCTGTAATAGTAAAGGGAACGACCAATGGTACTATTACTGATTTTGATGGCAATTTCACTTTAACCAATGTAAAGAATGGAGATGTAATTCAGATTTCATTCGTCGGTTACAAAACTCAGGAGATTAAGTATGTAGGACAGTCGTTGAATATCATTTTGAAAGATGATACGGAAGTATTGGATGAAGTGGTGATTACCGGTTACGGCGGTTCGCAGAAACGCGCTGCTTTGACTACAGCAATTTCGAAATTGGACAATAGTGTATTGAAGAATGCGGCTTACAGTAATGCAGGTCAGTCTTTACAAGGTTCAGTAACAGGGTTGCGTGTTGTAAATACGACTGGTCAACCAGGTACTAATCCTGATATAACTCTTCGTGGTGGGGCGACAATTACTGGCGAAAATAGTAATGCTTTAGTGGTTGTTGATGGTATTGTGCGTAATAGTATGTCGGATGTTAATCCATCTGATATCGAATCTATTCAGATATTAAAAGATGCTGCTTCTACAGCTATTTACGGAGCTCGTGCAAATGGTGGTGTTATTTTGATAGAAACCAAGAGTGGAAAGGAAGGTAAAACTTCGATTAACTATAAATTTAAAATAGGTAAGAACTTTACTCGCAAAGGGTATGAATTCTGTAATGCAGAGGATTATATCTATTATAACCGTTTGGGATATTTGAGAACCGGACGTACTAATGTGGATACTCAGCAAGGATATGGCATTGGAAACAGCTTGTTTGATATCCAGTATTTGACAGATGATAATGCTCATTTGAAAAATGAGGGATGGTCTGTGATGGACGATCCATTTTATGAAGGAAAGCAAATTTTATTCAAAGATTATTCAGGCCAACTGGATGATGAGGTGTTCAGTAGTAGTGCCATTACACAAGATCATTATCTTAATATTACAGGCGGTAATGATAAAAGTACTTTTGCCAGTAGTTTGGGATACTATAATGAAGATGGTATGATTAAGGGAACAGGTTTTCAACGATTCAGTGGCTCATTCAACGCCTCATATAAAATATTGCCTATTTTGAATGTGAAAGCTGGTGTTTCTTATGTTTGGTCTACTCGTCCGGAACTGTGGATTGGTTCTTACGAATTCTTCTACCGTACTCGTTCTCAGCGCCCTACTTGGAATCCTTGGAATGAAGATGGTACTCCGGCAGCCGGATTTGGAACAGGTGATGGTAACCCTGCTTATTACAGAGATAAACTTACCCAGAAGAACAGTACTACACGCGCTACTTATAATATCGGTTTTACTTTGGATATTCTTCCCAAACAATTGGTATTGAATGGAAATGCTTCTTTATTGAATTATGATTACCAGCGTGAAAAATTCAATAAAGCTTATCAGACCCAGACCACTACTACACCGGAAACAACCCGTCAGGCAGAAGCGTGGGTGCAAAAATATCAGCAGGTTCAATTGAATGCTTCTTTGACTTATACTGGTACTTTTGCAGAAAAACATAACTTGGAAGCGATGATTGGTGGTGAATACTATACCTACAATCAGTTTGACTTTGAAGCTAAGACACAGGGCTCTCCTACAGATGATGTGCCGACATTGAATGTTGGTTCTAATCGTACTTTTACTAGAACTGAGAAAACAGCTTATCGCATATTGTCTGGATTTGGTCGTATTAATTATAACTATAACATGAAATATCTGTTGTCTTTTACAGCGCGTTATGATGGTATTTCTCGTTTGAAAGATAATCGTTGGGGATTTTTCCCAGGCGTGTCTGTCGGTTGGAATGTTATGGAAGAGGACTTTTGGAAAGACTCAAAAGTATCAGGAGTTATTTCTAACCTAAAGCCTCGTGTAAGTTATGGTGTGAATGGTAATGTAAACGGTATTGGTAACTATGAAGTGTATGGGGAGTATGCACAAGTGGAATCTAAAAACTATGGTGGCGCAACTGGACTTTACAATTCCAAACTGTTAAATACTAATCTCCGTTGGGAACAGAGTCAGACATTTGAGGTGGGTTTGGATATTGGCTTCTTGCAGAATAGGTTATCTTTTATTTTGGATTATTACAGCCGTGATACAAAAGATTTGCTGACGAAACAAGCATTGCCGGGATATACCGGATTTTCTGATATTGTAACTAATCAAGGAACGTTGCGTAACTATGGTTTTGAGGCGGAAGTCAGGGCTAACATCATTAATAAAGGTGGCTTTACTTGGGATATGAATGCCAATATTTCTTCTGTAGCTAATAAGATAATTAGCCTGCCTTATAATGGTGTAGACAAAAATCGGGTTGGTGGATACGAAGTTGCTGCTGGAAAAGTAGGTGCAGATGGTAAATTCCCGACAAAATGGATTGCAGGTCGTCAAGAAGGAGGTAAGTTGGGTGAATTGGTAGCCTATAAACAGCAACATATTTTCAAAGATTGGGATGATGTGAAACAGCATGCTAATATGCGTATTGATGAAGTTGCGAATCTGTATGGTCCGGGCTTGGCCGATCAAATTAATCCGTTAACTAATAAACCTTACAAAGAATCAACAGGATGGCAACCCATTGAACCGGGTGATGTATGTTGGGAAGATATGAATGGTGATGATGTCATCAATGGGTATGATCGCTACGTGGTTGGTAATATTTTCCCGAATATTACAGGTGGTTTCTCTACAACGTTTGGTTATAAGGGTATTTCATTGTATGCTCGTTTTGACTATGCTTTAGGTCATACATTATACAATGATTTGGCTGCTCGTTCATTGGGACAATATCAGGGTAGTTTCAATGTTATCGATAAGGTGAAAGATACTTGGAGCGAAGCAAACCCTAATTCGGATTTGCCCAAGTTCTATTATGCAGATCAGTTAAGCAAAAAGAACATAACCCGTTCCAACGATAGTAATACTGCGGCTGATAGTAATAGCTCACGTTTTTATGAGAAAGGAGATTATTTGGCTTTACGTGAAATTACGTTGAGTTATCAATTGCCCAAATCACTGATTAGCAAAGTACACATGACCGATGCCTCTGTCTATGTAACCGGACAGAACTTATTCTATATTACCGGTTATGAAGGCGTTTCTCCCGAACCGGTGGTAAGTACTACCTATGGTCGCGGTATTGATAACGGACGTTATCCTACTCCTAGAACTGTATTGTTCGGATTATCTGTAACATTCTAAATAAATTAAGATTAAAATAGGAAGATAATTATGAAAAAGATATTTATATATGTATTAGCTGGTATGACCCTGTTGCCGATGGCAACAGGATGCAATTCTTTGGATTTGGAATCAGAAAGCACTATTACTGATCCCAATTACTGGAAAAGTGACACTCATTTCAGTGCATTTAATGTAGGTTTGCATGCTCAACTTAGGGAACGGACATATAATCTCTTTATTTTAGGTGAACCTCGTGCGGATATTTATGGTGATGATCCATTTGGTGGTGAAGCGACTCAAGGAATGGAAAGATTTCCTTATAATTCGCTGAATGCGGAAAATGTGGGACTAAGTAACTTTGCTGACTTGTATGGGGTTATTAATCAGATAAACTTGATGATTGCCAAAACAACAGAAACCCAACTGTTGCCAGAGGTGTCGAAGAACTATTATTTGGGTGAGGCTTATGGTATGCGTGCTTTCTTGTATTTTCATCTGCTCCGTTCATGGGGAGATGTAATTTTACATTTGGATTATACCAGTGGTTCTACCATTGATTTGGCTAACATCCTGAAACCGGCTTCTCCTGCAAGTGCTGTAATGGAACAAATCAAGAATGATATATCTGCTTCAGAAGCAGCATTTGGCAATGATTATTCTTATAAATATGGGAAGCATTATTGGTCATTGGGGGCAACTAAAATGTTGAAAGGTGAAGTTTATTTGTGGAGCGGTAAGCAGATGGACGGTGGAGCAACTGATTATAACATGGCAAAATCGGCTTTGCAGGAAGTTAAAAACTGTCCGGGAATAGGTTTGGAAAGCAATTTTACCGATGTTTTTGCTTATAATAATAAGAAGAACGAAGAAATCATTTTCACCATCCATAACGGACAAGATGAATATGATATGTGGAAGGATTCTTATAGAATGACTTTGGTTCCTCAACAGGCTTACATGACCTCAGGCATTTATTTTAATGAAGATGGGGTTTCGTATGCTGATACTAAAGATGCTGAAATGAATGGTTTGATTAGACTTCAGATTAAGAAAGATTTCTATAATAAAGTATTCTTGAAGGGGGATACACGCAAGGCAGGCTCTATAAAGGCTGTTTATCAGAAGGATGCTGATGGTAATTTGGTATATGTAGCTCCTATTCCTTATAAATTCCAAGGAACGATGATAGCTGGTAGCTCTACACGTAGCTGGTTGGATGACTATCCTATCTACCGCTATGCAGATTGTTTGTTGTTATTGGCGGAGGCCAAGGCATTGTTGGGGGAAGATATTGCAGCGGAAATCAATGCGGTGCGTGAACGTGCTTATGGTAAAGAGTATTTTGAGGCTAATAAGGCTACTGTAGCTTATCCTAATGACAAAGGTGATTTTTACACCAATAATCCTTTTGTAGCCGGTGATGAAAATCCGGTGGAAGCTGTTTTGAAAGAACGGCTCCGTGAATTAATGTATGAAGGAAAACGGTGGTATGATATCCGTACTTTAGGGTATACAGAGAAGTATTCTACTGCAAATTCCAGCCGATTGTTATGGCCGATTGATGCTAATACTTTGACCAATAACAAAGAATTGAAACAGACTCCAGGCTATACGACGGATAATAAAGAGTAATAAGATGCTTTGATAGAAAATAATAAGGAGTAAACTTTAAGCTGTGAGCAAGTCTTTCACTGAATAGTGGGGGCTTGCTCTGCTTTTTATAAGAACCTGAAGAAACTAGATTCAACTTTTCGGACGCCTCTTTTTATTGAAACCGTTTCAAGACTTTTAGTATATCTTTTTGGGGGGTATCTTGACCTTTTCTGTTTCAATGAACTCTTTGACAGGTTGTTGCTTATCTTTTGAATATAATTTCAGAAGTGAATTTCAATGAAACTTTTCCTGAAGTAAATTCCTTGAAGAAATAGCCGGCAGGCTGTTGGGCATTGGTAAACGTTATGCTTCCCAATGCCAGAATTGCAATAAGAATTCCTTTTGTATTCATAGTTCATAGTGATGGAGATTTCAATTATTCATACTAGTCCTTTGAGCCAAATTGCAAAAAAACGATCGTATACTATATATCCTTGCTGCTCTTTTAAGACAGACTCCTTATTAATTGAAGACTTTAATGCTACATTTATGCTGCTGGCTCCTTTTAAATCATATTTCTTTATGAATGTGGCCCTGTTAATCTCACTTACAATTTCCTCTTTGGCTATAGCTTTCAGCAACTGAATCTGATTGGAAGTTAAAAACTGGAAATAGGTTTGATAAGTATATTCTTCCTCCTGTATGATTTCCTGCATGAGTGTATGCAACAGTTCTATCGTCGGAGTCTGCTGTGGCAATGAATACAATCTGTTTAAAAGATATTGCATATACCACGTATGCCCTTTTACCGATTGATAAATTTCATGGAAGATATCTTCCTGCAAAGTTTTCTTTCTTCCATCAAACAGTTTCTTGGCAAACTCCCGGTAAGGGGTATAGGGAATAGGGGCCGGGAAAAGTTTCTGCGTAGATTGGTAAAAAGGCCTTTTGATGGAAAAGAAGATAGACTCCATCAAATGCTTTTTGCTGCCCGAAAAGATGAAATGCACATTCGGGGTGAACTGGATATACGATCTCAACAGGCCTTCCACTCCTTTCTCCGGATATTCCATTATTTGCTGGAATTTATCAATGGCTATGTAACATTCTACTCCCGATTGGTTTAGGTAGGTGAAAATCTCTTTCAAGGTTTCTTCTGAACGTTCCGGAATAAAGTCGAGTGTTACAGATGGCATCCCCGTAATTTCATCGGCACTGATGACCGGACGGCAACTCTTAAAGAATGAGAATAGCGATTTTAAGGTACTCTGTGATAAGGTATCTGATTTTCCCAACACACTTCGTCCCAGTAGAGATACAAACTCCTGAAGATTCTGGGTTGAAAATATATCCAGATAAAAACAGGCGGCAGATTTATTTTCTTTTTGAATATAGTAAAATACATTCTTTATTAGTCCTGTCTTTCCCATACGGCGTGGACTGATTAATGTAATATTTCTGCCATTCTTTAATGCTGACATTAAAGAAGCTGTTTCTTTTTCGCGGTCACAGAAATAGTCGGGGCCTTGGTAACCGGTTATTAAAAATGGATTAGTAGGAATATTCTTCATTGCAGTTTTTATGTTACATAAAACATGTAACGCAATAAAGTTTGGATTGAGCAGATATGAGAGTTGTATTTTTGTGTTGCCCATTGTACCATGCTCTGACTTGACATGGTTCATGGCAATAATTTAATGTGGCAGTTACAAGATATCTAAAGCAGAAGTTATGCAGATAATGATCATGTTTCATGGATAAGGACATGATACCTGGAGCATTATGATCCTTTGGAAAGCATCAGGAGCAGAAAACAGGAAGAGGGTATATAGCCGGAGCCGGCTGTTATACCCTCTTCCTGTAATGAGGTAGATTCCTTATTTCATCTTATACACCAAAGTCCCACCCTTCAAAATATCTTCATGCGAGATATAATTCTTTGTATAGGGTTCACCGTTCAGTGTGATGCTGTCAATGTACTTGTGTTCCTTTGACAATCCTTCGGCAATGATCGTGAAAGTCTTTCCGTCGGCCAGATTCAAAACGATTTCAGGCAGCTGCGGAGCGCCGAAGACATAATTGCCACTTACCGGATCTACCGGATAGAACCCCATAGCCGAGAACATATACCATGCTGACATCTGTCCACAGTCGTCATTGCCACAGAGTCCATCGGGTTCGGGACGATATTGCGTATCAAAGATTTCACGGATCAGTTCCTGGGTACGTTCGGGGCGGCCTGCCAACGTATATAAATAAGTAATGTGATGGCTGGGTTCGTTGCCGTGTGCATATTGACCGATCAAGCCGGTAACATCTGCCTGGGTGGTTTCCAGTTTCAAGGTGAACAAAGAATCCAATTTGTTTAAGAATGCCTGTTCTCCGCCGAATAGCTCAATAAGCCCCGGCACATCATGTTGCACATGCCAGGTGTACTGCCATGCATTACCTTCGGTATAGTCTCCACCGGTACTTTCCATGTGGGCAACCTGACTAGGGTTGAAGGGAGATTTCCAACTTCCGTCAGCATTACGGGGACGCATGAACTGCGTTTCTTTATCAAACAGGTTCTTATAAAAATCGGCACGTTTGGCAAAATAAGCGGCATCTTCCTCTTTGCCCATACGTTGGGCCATATCGGCTGCGGCATAATCGTCATATACCGATTCCAGTGTGGAGGATACTGATTCTGTCTTAATCAAGTCTGTAGGGAAATAACCGTATTTCATATAAGTTTCCCAATCGGATTTCAGTTTATGAGATACGGTCTGGGTATTTTTGATAGCATTAAAGGCACGTTCGGCGTCAAAACCCCGGAACCCTTTGCGGTACGCTTCGGCGATAACTGAAACACCGTGGTTGCCAATCATGGTATATGTCTCTTTTCCCCAAAGTCCCCAGATAGGCAGGAAGCCCTGTACTTCAGCCTGTTCTACCAATGAATTGACGAATCCGTCTACTTTTTCAGGAACCATTAAGGTGTAAAACGGGTGGGCGGCGCGATAAGTGTCCCATAAAGAGAAAGTGGAATAAAAAGCTCCGTTACCGGCTTTAACGATGGAATCGGCTGCATTACGGTACCATCCGTCTACGTCCGAGATTTGGTTGGGCTGTATCAGGGCATGGTAGAAGCTGGTATAGAAGTTGGTCTTCTCGTCATCCGTACCCGTTACTTCAATGCGGCTCAGATAATTGTTCCATTCGTTGTGGGCTGCTTGCTTCACTCCTTCAAAATTCCAGTCGGCTATTTCCGCTTCCATATTCTTCTTGGCTCCATCCACGCCGGTGGTGGACATGGCTACTTTCATCAGCAGTTCCTCTCCCGGCTTCATGTCAAAAGTAGCGATGATGCGTTTCCCTTTTTCAGTTTCGGCCATGGGCAGATACAGGGTATCTATGACAGGACGATTGAACTTCATAACAAAAAAGTAATCCTGGTTCACCCATACGCTGTTGCGTACATGTCCGGTCAAGGTTTGTGCATCTTCCCAATTGGTTTCGCAACTTTGTACTTGCGAATGGTATTGGTTTTCGTTCCACGCAGGTCCGTGCTGAAGGTCAATCAATACAGATGCCGAGTCGGCGTTATGATAGGTATAACGGTGCAGGGCGGCATGGGGAGAGGCGGTCAGTTCGGCCTTCACGCCGGGGTCGGCCAGCTCTACGGTGTAGTATCCGGGAGTCGCTGCTTCCTTGTCTTTGGGGAAGTGGCTGCGATAAGCGTCCCAGGCACGGGCGCGTGTTCCGGTAACCGGCATCACCAGGATGTCTCCCAGGTCCATACACCCTGTTCCATTAAGGTGTGTCTGGGTAAATCCCCATATCAGGGAGTCGGTGTACACATATTCCGAACAATATCTCCAGCCGACAGCTCCGGTTACGGGGCTTGTCTGGATCATGCCGAAAGGACGGCAGGCACCGGGAAAGGTATGTCCGTTGTCTGCTGCTCCGATGAACGTGTTAACATACTGCGTGTAGTCAGTTTCGCCTGTCTTCTGCTGTGTTGTGGAACAGCCGAAGAGCGAGCCTGCCAATACAAATGCGCAAAGGATAGAATTGGTTTTCTTCATAGATTCGCAATTAATAAATATTTTGCGTAAAGATAAAGAGTTTTCTGGAAAAATGGGTCAAGAAATCAAAACAAGAAACGAATTAATAAGAAGTAAATGAATATCTTTGCATCTCTTAAATTAATAAACGACATGAAAAACCTTAGTTTGGGATCTCTCATGAGGATACTCTCTGCATTCATTTTCCTTTTATCGAACCTTCTTTAGATTAATCCGAAATGTTTCAACGCATTGGCTATTCCGTCTTCATCTACGGAGGTGGTCACATAGTCGGCCACAGCTTTTACATGAGGTTCGGCGTTTCCCATAGCTATCCCTGTGGCTACGTGTTTCAGCATGGGGATATCATTGCCGCCGTCACCGAAAGCCATGGTGTCTTTCAGGTTGATGCCGAAATATTCCAGTACCTTGTCTATTCCCGTACTTTTACTGTTGCCCCGTGCAATGATGTCGGCAAACAATGGATACCAGCGCATTGGCTCGCAATGGGTCAGCACTTTGCCGAATATATCTGTTTCTTTTTCCTCTTCGGCCGTAAAGTACCCCATTATTTGCAGGATGTCTTTTCCACGGGCTTCTTCTATGGAGGCGACAGGGGGAACAGGAATTTCAATCAGATCGGAAACAGCCTGTACTCTGTCATTCACTTCAGTGACGAACATTTCATTGCCGTATGCAAAAACGAAAGGTACCGGATATTTCTGTTGAAAAGTGATAAGCCGTTCAATGTCTTCTTGCGGGATGCAACCTTTATAAATGGGCTGGTGGCCGGCGGTAAAACAATAGCTTCCGTTTACGGTGATATACCCGTCAAACTCTAAGTCACCCAGGTTGTTTATTAAACATTGTGGGCGTCCGGTAGCAATAAATATTTTAATGCCTTTATCACGAAGTGTCTTTAATGCTTCTTGGGTCGAAGCAGGAATCTTATGTGTTTCAAAAGAAACCAGTGTACCGTCAATATCGAAAAAAATAGCTTTAACCATACGTTTGCCTATTGAATATTATCGTTATATATTTTCATTTTGCAAAGATGAGAATTAAAATACATGCACACAAATACGATAAAGGTTAATTTTTGGCTTATTTGACTTTACAGATTGATTTTAATATCTATATTTGTGTTTCTAAAATAACAAGAGAAATGGCAGTTCAGTTTACAAGAATAGCAGTAAAGATCGGTAGTAATGTGTTGGCGCGTAAAGACGGTACGCTGGATGTGACGCGTATGTCGGCATTGGTAGACCAGGTGGCGGAATTGCGCAAAGCCGGGGTGGAAGTCATTCTGATTTCATCCGGGGCGGTAGCTTCGGGACGCAGCGAGATCAAGCCTTCCAAGAAATTGGATAGCGTGGAGCAAAGGCAGCTTTTCTCGGCGGTGGGCCAGGCAAAACTGATCAACCGGTACTATGAGCTGTTTCGCGAACACGGTATTCCCGTCGGGCAGGTGCTGACTACGAAAGAAAGTTTCGGCACGCGCCGTCATTACCTGAACCAGCGCAACTGTATGATGGTGATGCTGGAGAACGGTGTCATACCTATCGTAAATGAGAATGATACCATTTCGGTCACCGAACTGATGTTTACAGACAATGACGAGCTTTCGGGAATGATCGCTTCCATGATGGATATGCAGGCGTTAATCATACTGAGCAATATTGACGGCATATACAATGGTTCTCCTTCTACCCCCGGTACGCAGGTGATACGGGAGGTGGAGCAGGGAAAGGATCTTTCGGACTATATACAGACGGAGAAATCGGGATTCGGCCGGGGCGGTATGCTGACCAAGACTACCATTGCCCGTAAAGTGGCCGATGAGGGCATTACCGTCATTATAGCCAACGGCAAGAAAGACCATATTCTGGTCGATTTGCTGCAACATCCGGCAGAGACGGTTTGTACGCGCTTTATTCCGGCAGAAGGCGGAGTATCCAGCGTGAAAAAGTGGATTGCCCATAGCGAAGGCTTTGCCAAAGGCGAGTTGCATTTGAACGAACAGGCCGTGAAAGTGTTGAAAGGACAGAAGGCGGTAAGCCTGCTTCCTGTGGGAGTGGTCCGCATAGAAGGGGAATTTGAAAAAGATGATATAGTGAAAATCATAGACCACCGGGGCAGGCAGATAGGAGTGGGACGCATCGGATTTGATTCGGCAGAAGCGCGTGCATTGCAGGGGAAACATGGACAGAAACCTATGGTACACTATGATTATTTGTATTTGGACTGATGCGGTGTGGTAATGATTTAGATAAAATGAAGTGACTATGGAACAGATAAAAGATATTTTTAAACAGGTGCGGCAGGCAAAAGGATCTCTTGCTTTCTGCAAGGAGGAGATCATCAATGACACCTTGTATGCATTGGCCGACAGGGTGGAGGCTGCTACGGACCGGATTCTGGAAGAGAACGCCAAGGATCTGGCAGCGATGGATCCGTCGAATCCCAAATATGACCGTCTCAAACTGACGGCGGAACGTATTCACGCCATAGCCCAAGGCATACGACAGGTAGCCACGCTGCCTTCTCCATCGGGAAGGATACTGAGCCAGGCCGTGCGTCCCAATGGCATGAAGCTGACCAAGGTAAGTGTGCCTTTCGGGGTGATAGGCATTATTTATGAAGCTCGTCCTAATGTGACTTTGGATGTGTTTGCACTTTGTTTCAAATCCGGCAACGCCTGTATATTAAAGGGGGGGAGCGATGCCGATTTCTCCAACCGTATCCTGGTGGAGATTATCCGGAATACCTTGCTGGATGTAGCCCACTTGTCTCCTTATCTGGTGGCATTGTTGCCGGCAGGACATGATTCGGCCGACGCGCTGCTCCATGCCCGCGGCTATGTGGATCTGATTATCCCCCGCGGCGGTAAGGGGCTGATAGACTATGTGCGGCAGAACGCCACGATTCCCGTTATCGAGACAGGAGCCGGTGTGTGTCACGTTTATTTTGACAAGGAGGGTGATGTGGCGAAAGGAGCCGCCATTATCTGCAACGCCAAGACACGCCGTGTCAGCGTGTGCAATGCCTTGGACTGTCTGATTATAGATGTGAACCGGCTGACCGACCTTTCCACTCTTTGTAGCGGCTTGCAGCAGGACAACGTGGAAATCTATGCCGATGACTTGTGTTATAATTATCTGAAGACTTCTTACCCTTCCCACTTGCTGAAACATGCTTCTACGGATACTTTCGGAACAGAGTTTCTGGACTACAAAATGGCAGTGACGGCGACTATGACCATACAGGCGGCTGTGGCCCACATTTCTATTTATGGTTCGGGACATAGTGAATGTATTGTGACGGAGAATGACTGGGCGGCCGATTATTTTATGAAGATGGTGGATGCGGCTTGTGTCTATGTGAATGTGCCTACTTCGTTCACCGATGGAGGTGAGTTCGGACTGGGAGCGGAAATAGGTATCAGCACGCAGAAGCTTCACGCCCGTGGTCCGATGGGACTGGAGGAACTGAACACATACAAGTGGATTATTCAGGGGGATGGACAAATAAGACAATAATACTATAAATGAAAAAATTATGAGATACTTTACAAACGTACACGATTTGGGCGACTTGAAGAGTGCCCTTGCCGAAGCTTTCGAAATCAAGAAAGACCGCTATAAATATGAAACCCTGGGAAAGCATAAGACTTGCCTGCTGATTTTCTTCAACAACAGTCTGCGTACCCGTTTGAGCACCCAGAAGGCAGCCCGTAACTTGGGCATGGATGTGATTGTGCTCGATGTGAACCAAGGTGCATGGAAGCTGGAGACCGAGCGCGGTGTCATTATGGATGGCGACAAGAGTGAACATTTACTGGAGGCTATTCCGGTGATGGCTTCTTATTGTGATATCATCGGTGTGCGTTCGTTCGCTCATTTTGAGAACCGCGAGGATGATTATACCGAAAAGATTCTGAATCAGTTCATCAAGTATTCCGGCAAGCCTGTATTCTCCATGGAAGCCGCTACCGGTCATCCGTTGCAGGCTTTCGCCGACCTGATTACCATCGAGGAGTATAAGAAGAAAGACCGTCCCAAGGTGGTCTTGACTTGGGCGCCGCATCCGCGTGCATTGCCTCAGGCCGTTCCCAACTCGTTTGCCGACTGGATGAACGAGGCCGATGTGGATTTTGTCATCACTCATCCCGAAGGCTATGAGCTGGACCCGAAGTTTGTCCGTGGTGCGAAGGTGGAATACAACCAGATGAAAGCCTTTGAAGGGGCTGACTTTATCTATGCCAAGAACTGGGCATGTCCCGGTGTCACCCGTCCTGCCGACTATGGAAAGATCCTGAGCAAGGATATGAACTGGACGGTAGATGCGGCGCACATGGCAGTGACAAACGATGCTTTCTTTATGCATTGTCTGCCGGTGAGAAGAAACATGATTGTGACCGATGAGGTGATTGAAGCGCCTACTTCGTTGGTTATTCCTGAAGCGGCTAACCGGGAAATTTCTGCTACAGTTGTTTTAAAAAGAATGCTGGAAGGGTTGGAATAACCGGCAGTCGGAATGACGTATTCTTCCTTTTCAATTTATCGTTTCACCCGTGTGATGAAACCGTATCACCCATGTGATGAAAATTGATCACCTTAGTGATAAAACTTCATCATTTCCATGTATTTATAACCATAGAACAACCAAAACTAATCAGAAATATCCGAGTGTAAATCTTTAATTACCAGCATATTCTAAA
>NZ_JBDFXP010000075.1:0-14741 GCF_040911965.1 Phocaeicola sp. RTP21359st1_B8_RTP21360_211022 | reverse complement strand
TGACGGAACAGCGGGTTAAAGCTGATACCCGTAAGTATCATTCCAACAATTATCTATGCGACTTCATGTCGCACCCACGGCGTGTCGAGGTGATGGATGGCGACCGCCCTGCGCTGGGCATTCACACCCGTGCCGAGCATACTCGTCGATCCGAACAGCACACGCACCTGCCCCTCGTTCATCGCCTCGATGACCGCCTTCCTTGCCTTCTCGGTCTTGCACTCCTGAATGAAGCGGATTTCATGGGCGGGTATGCCGTAGTCCTCCACCAGCTTGCGCTTGATTTCGGTATAGACGCTCCATCCGCCGCCCGGCTGGAATGTACCGAGGTCGCTGAACACGAACTGCGTACCCCTCTGCGCATCGTATTTATGATAGTATTCCGCTATCATCTTGGCGCAATGGCTCGCCTTGTTGTCGGGGTGGTCTTCGTAATTCGGGTCAATCATGCGCATGTCCAATGCCATCTTCCGGGCATAGTCCGTGGCGATGAGCATCTTCGCCTTTTCCTCTGTTTCCGACAGCGGCGGCCTGCCTAAGATAGTCGCATCGCCGGACTTGGCGAACTGCATCAGCTTTCCGATAAACACCTCTTGGTCGGGCGTGGGCGGAATGTGGTGCAGTATCTCGTTCTTCTTCGGACGTTCCACGCCAATGTCCTCCGCCGTGCGGTAGTCGGTTATCTCGTTGTAGAACGCCGCCAGTTCGGGTACTTTAATAAAGTAGCGGAAACGTTCCTTCTGCACGATGCTGTTCGTTACGTTGAACTCAAAGTCGGTCGTCTTCTTAGCGAATATCGCCGCCCATGCGTCGAAACAGCGGATGTCCTGCTTCTCCAACGCCTTCGGGCGCAGGTACTTGAACAGCAGATATAACTCCGTGAGGCTATTGGATATGGTCGTGCCGGAGAGGAACGTGGCTCCCAAATCCCTGCCCGTCCGTTCCTGTATGGTGCGGATGGCGAACAGCAGGTTCAGCGCCTTCTGGCTCCCCTCGGAGTTGCCCAGCCCCGCCACTCGGTCGTGGCGCGTGTTGAACGTCAGGTTCTTGAATTGGTGGCTCTCATCGACAAAGAGGTGGTCGATGCCCATCTGCTTGAAGTCCGCCACGTCGTCCGCCCTCGTCTTGATGGCGTGTTCCACCTTTTCCAATTTGGCTTGCAGGTTGAACTTGCGTTTCTCCAAGCCCCGCAGCATGGCGCGTGACACGTCCTTGCCCTGACTACGCAATACCTCAAGGTTTTCCTCCACCGTGTCCAGTTCCGCCTGCAAGATGCGCTGCTGCAACTCCGGCGACTGCGGGATCTTTCCGAACTGGTCGTGCGACATGATGACGCAATCCCAATCGTTGTTCTTGATGTCGTTGAAGAAGCGCACCCGGTTGGCGGCGGAAAAGTCCTTCTCCGAGGCGTAGAGGATGCGGGCGTTGGGGTAAGCCTTGCGGTAGGTCTCGGCAATCTCCCTCACGTTGGCTTTCAACCCGATAATCATCGGCTTGTGCGCCAAGCCCAGACGCTTCATCTCGTAGGAGGCGACGCACATTATCAGCGTCTTGCCGCCGCCAACTTCCTGGTCGCCTATGCCGCCGCCGTTCTGTTTCACCATCCATACGCAATCCTTCTGCGAGGGGTACAAGTCCTTTATGCCCAAGCCTTTCAGGTCCAAGCCCGGGAACTTCTGGTGCGAGCCGTCGTACTTCGGGCGCACGAAGCAGTTGAACTTGCCGTTGTACATATCTGTCAGGCGTTTCTTGAACTCCGGCGACTGTTCTTCCAGCCATTCGGTGAAGCCGTTTCGGATTTCGTCAATCTTCGCGTTGGCGAGCTGGATGCCCTCGCTGTCGCGCACCTTGATGTCGTTCCCGTTTTCGTCCTTGCCGATGCTTTTCATCATGTCCGGGCAGGTGTTGTGCAGCGCGTGTTTCAGCAGGTTCATGCCGTCGTAGTTGCGGTAATAGCCCTTTACCAGAAACTCGTCTGTGATTTTCATCGTCTTGCAGGCACAGTTCACGGAATACTCGTCAAGGCTTTCCGAGTAGGTTATCCGCACGTCCGTGTCGAACAGGCGGCTCATGTAGGCGGCATACACGCCCGTGGGTATCCAACGCTCCCCGAAGTTGAAGTCCAAGTCCTCGAAGGGGATTTGTTCGGGCACATTCTCGCGCAAAGCCGCCAATGACTCCTGCGCCTGCGGCAGCATTGCGTGTCCCTCGTGTTCCCTAATCCAGCCCTCCACGTCGGCGACTTTCTGCACCACGTTCCCGGCGATGAAGCGGTCGGCAATCTCGTAGCCCTCCGCCAACGGGTTGTAGAACACCCGCCCTTTCAGGGCTTCCAGCATCTCCGCTTGCGGCAGGTCGCAGAGGGATTCCATGTAGGGCAGGTTCACGCCGCCGTACAGGTTGAGCGAGGCGGACAGGGCTTCTTCGGGCGATTCCACTTCGACCAATGTTTCCTGCGAAAAGGAAACGGGACGGTCGAAGATGTCCGCCTTGACAAACTGCCCGTCCTCGCCGCGCTCCAACGAGAGCATGTTGCGCCCCGAAGCGTCCATCAGGATGAACTTTGCGTTGTGCTTGGCGTTCAGGTTGCCGTAGCGCATGACGAACTCATCGTAGTAGGTGTTCAGGTTGCGGCGCAGCAGGGCGTTTTCCTCGTGGTTCTCCGCTTCGTGGACGTAGAGCCGCTCGTAGGTGTTACGCAGGTCGATGTACAACTGTGCCTTCTGCGCCTGCATCCCCTCCATGTCGAGCGGCTGGAAAGTCGCCCCGTACCTGGTGACATCCCTCAGCACCCCGATTTGGAAGCGGACGCCGCCTGTGTGTTCCCATACCAGAGAGCCGTCTTTCAAGTGCGGCTCCATGATGCCCTTGAACGGGCGTGGCATCATCGCTTCCTCTTTCCGGCGTTGCCGTTCTTCGGGTGTCAAGGCGGCTTCTTCCTCGCGCATTTCCCTTTCCACACGCTCGATTTGCGCTTTCCCTTCCGCCTCAAAACCGTTCTCAACGGGATAAAATGGGCGCACGGACGATGGTTGCTCCATTTCCGTAGCCTGTCTTTCTTCTTTTTTCGCCTCCGCCGCCCTTTCCGCCTGTTTGGCTGCATTGGCATCCATCTTCTCCCGACCGAGGCGGCGCAGTTCCGCCCGGCGTTCCGGCGTGAGCGACATCATCATTTCATAGAAGCCGTTGATGGGCGGGTTGGTCTCCCAGTCCAGACTGCGGTAGATGGCATCCTCCGGGTCATCGTCCTCTGTGGTTTCGGAAGCGTCTTTCACATCGGGTGAAGTGGCAGAAACGGTTTCCTGTCGGGACGCTTGCGGCACATCCATCCTGTTGCGGATAATTTCCTCCATTTCCTGCGCTTCTTCCGGAGTCAAGGACGTGATGTCGGAAGCCGCTTCTGTGGATTTGGCTTTCACTTTTCCGCTTTCTTTTTTCGCCGCTTCCTCCTTTCCGCTCTTCGGGAGGGAGAACAATGTTGGCTGTACGGCTTTCTTCCCTTTGGACTTACCGCTTTTCTTCCGTTCCGGTTTCAGCCCCCGTTCCGCCAACCGCCGCTCTTCCTGCGTGTAGCCGAACAGGTCGTACAAGTCCATAACCGGGGCTTCGGGGCGTTTGCTTTCCACCTCCTGAGCCACGGCTTGCACCGGTTCCGCTTTCAACTGTACCGACTTTTCTTCTTTTTTCGCCTCCGTCTGCATAGGTTGTACGACAATCGTCTGCCGAGTCTCCTGCCTTTTTTCCTTGATGCCATTATAGCGTTCCAAGTCCAGCCGTGCCGACAAGTCCGCCGACAGCATTTGGTACAAATCCGTTGCGATGCCCTCCACACCACCGCTGTGCGTATAAACCATAGCGGGCTTACCGTAAGGGTCGGTGTCCCTTTTCGCGTCGGTATGGATGATGCGTTCCGGGTGGTCGAGGAAATACCCGTTGGAAACAATGTTCGTGTGGTTGCTCTTTACCACATCGCCCAACCTCTTGTCTTCCTCGGAAAGTTCCTCCTTGCCTTCATTCTTTTGCAGGATTATCAGGTCACACCCCACCTCCGTGTTGGCATCTTCCGTGAACAGGTTGTTCGGCAGGCGGATGGCGGACACCAAGTCCGCTTTCCTTGTCATCATGTAGCGTGTGCCGCCGTTGCTTTCCGTATTCAATACCCCCTGCGAGGTGATGAACGCCACGATGCCGCCGTCACGCACCGCGTCCAGCCCTTTCAGGAAGAAATAGGTATGCACCTTCCTTGCCGCTATCTTCTTGAACACCGAGCCGTTGGCATATTCCGGGTCGAACACCGCGATGTCCCCGAAAGGGATGTTGGATATGGCAAGGTCAAAACGGTTCAGGAACGGCTTTTCTATCTTCTCGAAGCCCTCCGTGCGTATCTTCTGCTGCGGGTACAGGTGTCCCAGCATCTTGCCCGTCAGCAGGTCTTTCTCGAAGGCCATCACCTCCGCCTGCGGGTTGTCCGACAGCACCGAGCCGATGAACGCGCCCATGCCCGCTGACGGCTCCAGCACGAGGTTGGGGCGCACCTTCTTGTCGTGCAGCACGTCCGCGATGGTGTCGGTTATTGCTTTCGGGGTGTAGAACGCCGTCAGCACCGAGGCTTTAAGCGAGTCCACGTAGCGTTTGTACTCCGTTTCATCCTTGCTGTTCTCTCTAATGATTCGGTGCAGTTCCACCGTAGGCGCGAACAGTTCGAGGTCGGACTTCGCCCAACGCGCGGCGTCCGCCAGTTCCCTTGCCGGGTTCAGGATGCACTTCAGGCCCCCGAAGCCGCAGTAACGCTCTAATAGCGCACGTTCCCTCTCGGTGGGTGTGCGCCGCTCCCGGTCCAGCGTGAACGCCGTGCGTACCGCCTCGATGTTGTCGCGCATCTTCTGTTTCCTATTGAACGCCATAGGACTCCAGATAAAGCATGACGGTTCCCACCAGCTCCGTGTAGAGCAGGTCGTGTCCGGGCGACAGGGCGAAGGTGTCGTCCGACGTGTCGTAACCGGCGAACAGGTTTGTCAAGTAGGGATAAAGCTCGTTGCAGAACGCCTCGCGGCCGGATTCCGCCACCTCGTCGGCGAACTCGTTTTCCACGACCTCGCGCAGCAGGGCGTAGGGCGAGAAGTGCAGCCCGTGCAGCAGGACGCGCATGGCTTCCTCGTGGGCATACTCGACCGTACTTCCTGCCGACCTTTCTTTTTCAAAGGTGGTGGCGGCAGCTTCCTCCCTCTCTGCAATAAGGTACGTGTCGGAAACTTTGTCGGGATGGTATTTTCTCAGGTAGTCCAGCAGGTACAGCCCGTAGTAGGACAGTTCCGCTGGGACGGTTTTCTTGTTCTGTTTCATTTTCTGATGGATTTAGTGGTGAAAAATCAGATTGTGGAATGGATAGGAAAGAAGAAAAAAGGCACCCGGTATCCCTCCGAGTGCCGCCACTAAATCCATGTGAATAACGAGTATCAACGAATTGAAACAGATTATGACATGAATCAGTGGCAAAAGTAATGCAAATCGAGGGGAGAACAAAATAAGCTCGCTTATTTTTTATTCCGAGATGCAGCTTACTTTATTAAAAGGTACGTATTATTTTCTTCCTCCTTTCCTGTTAGTGAATTTTTTTGTGCCTTTGGCTTCGGGAAACACGAATTTTGTATTGAAATCCGCATCGAATGTGACCATTGCGCTGAACGGCTTGCCCTGCCTGCTCTTGAAGCCGTTGAGGACACCCGTGCTGCCTTTTGCCAGCAGTTCGTTCATTTCCGCGTCGGTGAGCGTCCTGCCCGCCATCTGGCGGAACACGGGCAGGGCGCAGTCCGGGTTGTCGCAGCGCACCACCTTGCCGTAGAACTGCATCGTACCCTTGCCGCACTTGGGGCAGGCACAGTCCGATGCCTTGTGCCCGAACAGCTTGTCCGAGGCAAGCAGTTCCGTGGTGATTTTCCGGGTATAGCTTTCAATGTCGCGGATGAATGCCTCGTGCGGCATCCTGCCTTTTTCTATCTCCGCCAGTTCCGCCTCCCAGCGTCCCGTCATCTCCACGTCGGCGATGTCCATGCCCCTGACGATGGAATACAGGGCAAGCCCTTTCTCCGTCGGCACGAGCGACTTCTTCACGCGCACCATGTATTCCCTTTTGAGCAGGGTCTCGATGATGGCGGCACGGGTGGCGGGCGTGCCGATGCCGCAGTCCTTCAACGCCTGCCGCGCTTCCTCGTCCTCCAAGCCCTCGCGCCCGGCGGTCTCCATCGCCGCCAGCAGGGTGCTTTCGGTATGCAACGGCTTCGGGCGTGTCATGCCCGAACTCATCGAACAGCCGCTCATTGCCAATATATCACCTTCTTTCCAGTCGGGCAAAACGGTGTCTATGTTGTCCTCGCCATAGACCGACCGCCAGCCCGCCTTGCGCACGATGCAGCCTTTTGTCTCGAACGCTATGCCCTCACACTCCGCCCGGACGGTGGTCGTGTCCTTGACGCACTCCGGGGAGAACGCTTCCACCATGCGCCCCACAATCATGTCGTAGATGGTCTGCTCGTCCTTGTAGAGCGCCAATGGACGGTTGGGTGTCACCAACAGGGCATGGTGGTCGGTCACTTTCGAGGCGTCCACGCTGCGGCGGTTCAGTCCGTCCAAGGCTCCAATCTTCTCCGCAAAGGAAGAATGGGTTGCCAGACGGTCGAACAGCATGGGCACTTCGTCAAACACGTCCTCCGGGATGTAGCGGCTTGATGTTCTCGGATAGGTGACGAGCTTCGCCTCGTAGAGCTTCTGCACGAGGGCGAGCGTCTGTTCCGCCGTGAAGCCGTGCCTCGTGTTCGCCTTCTTTTGTAGCGTGGTCAGGTCGTACAGGAGCGGAGGGTTCTCTATCTTTTCCCTCTTTTCGACTTTGGTAACGGTTGCTGCCATCTGTTCCTTTACCTTATTATATAGTATGGCGGCTTCCTCCTTGTCCTTCCATTTCTCCACCGAGGCGAACTTCACGACCTCATCCACGCTCACCGACGGCGTGGTGAAATGGAGCTGGTATACCGGTTCGGGCTGGAAACGCTTGTTCTCCCAAAAACGTTGGCAGACCATCGTCAGCGTGGGTGTCTGCACCCGTCCCACGGAATACGTGCCGCGCCCGGCGGCCACCGACAACGCCTGTGTGCCGTTGATGCCTACCAGCCAGTCGGCTTCGCTGCGGGCTTTGGCGGCTTGATAGAGGTTGTCGTATTCGCGGCCGTCCTTCAGTTTCTTTAATCCCTTGCGGATGGCGGCATCTGTCAGCGAGCTTATCCACAGCCTTTGGAACGGCAGGGTGCAGCCGATATAGGAATACAAATACCTGAAAATCAGTTCGCCTTCACGGGCGCAGTCGGTCGCCACGATGATGCCATCGCTTTCGTTCCACAGCTTGGTTATCACCTTGATTTGCTTCACCGCCGCCGCGTCCGCCTTGTAGCCCTTGTCCGTTTTTACCTGTCGGGGTATAAGCTCGAAGTTTTTAGGAATGACAGGCAGGCTGTCGCGCCGGAAGCCCTTGATGCCGTAGCCGTCTGGCAGGGCAAGCTGCACCAGATGCCCCAGCGCCCATGTCACGTGGTAGCCGTTCCCGGTGAAATACCCTTCTTCCCTTTTCATCGCGCCGACAATCCGTGCTATCTCACGGGCGACGCTCGGTTTTTCTGCCAATATGGTAATCATGTCTTTCTCTGTTTTTTTATTCGTTGATACTTTTGTCTTTAATGGGGATGAAACGGGGCACGGCATTGTTTGTGGGATATGCGCACAAGGCGGTGCATGTTCCCCGTTTCAGCCCGTCAATACTTATCGGATGGATTTAGTGGCGGCAATCAGGAAGATACTTTCATGCCTTTGGATTTCTTGGCCTGCTGCTTCTGCTGCGCATCATTCTTCGGCGTGGTCTGACCCTGCTGCAACGGCTCTTTCACGTGTTTGGTCGCTTCGTTGGTCTTCCCTTCGTTGTTCACGGCGAGCTGTGTCCGGCTCTCGTTGGACGGTGCGACGGTCTGCGCGAGGTCGGGGTTCTGCGAGTAGGTCAGCGGTCGGCCTTTCTCGAAGTTGAACTTCAGGTACTTCGTGCAGGGCTGGCCTTGGTCGTCCTTCGCATTGGCGAGCACCACCGTCTTGCCCGCCACGTAGTCGGCTATCTGCTGGTCGGTAAACACATCGTCTTTCCATTTCTTGATGGGGCGGATGCTCCCGTCCTCGTTTGTCCACGAGCGGTTACGGCGTTGCTGGTTATTCCCATCTTCTTCACCTTGTGACTGTTGGGGCGAATTGGAATTGTCCTGCGCCTTACCTTGGCCGTTTCCCTGACGCTGGGATTGCTGCTGCCTCGGTTGTCCCGGCACGAACTCCACATCGCGCTTGTCGGCGTTCACCTGCAACAAGGCTTGGAACTTGCGCCCGTTGGAGAGCATCACTTCCTTGGGCAAAGGCAATCCCGCACGTAGGATGTCCTGCTCTTCCCTTGACAGGTTGGTCTGTCCGATTTTGTTAGGGATGCGCACCTTGTCGGCAGGGATGTCCACGATTTCATTCGTCAGGCGGTCGATGCTGATGTAGTGGGGCTTGATTTCACCTGTCTTCTCGTTGGCGAAGTTGACGGGCTTGCCGAGGTTGCCCGTGCGTTTCAACGTCTTCTTGTCCTCTTCGGTGAAGGTGTAGCCCCTGTGGGGGATGTCAAGGCGTGGTTCATTGCGGATAAAATGGGGTGTCAGCTTCAGATAGCCGTCCTCCATCTTCTGGAAAGACAATCGGGCCTGCAATTCGTAACTCTCATAGCCGAAGGTCGGCTTTACCGTCACTAATCCCGTCTTGCCGTAGTTCATCAGGGCTTTTAGGTCCTTTTCCGAGAGTTTCTCCTTGTCAATGCCGCACTTGCGCAGTTCCTCCCAGTTTACTTGGTCGTCCGCTATCAGATTAGGCTTCTCCTGTGTTTCAGCTACCTGTGGCTGCTGAACATCCTTCTCTTGTTTCAGTTCTTCTTTCTTTTCCATTTCTTCTGTCTTTTTAATGGGTTCGTTGTTATTTTTTTCTTGTTTGACATTCTCTGTTTCTGCTTGTTGCTGGTACTTGGCGGTGTCCACCTTGTGCGAGGCAAGTATCTCCGCGTTTGCCACGGGGTCTTTCAGGAAGTCCTTGATGACGGGAAGCAGCGTGTCCACCGCATCCGCCGCCACCCGATAGAAGCCGAAGCGCGTCGGCTCCTTGCACTGGCGGTAGAAGTTCTTGAAGAAATTGTCCACCATGTCCCCGTGGCGGTCGAAGCGCAGGAAGTCCTGCGAGTGTTCCGGCTTCGCGGGCTTCGTATTGGGGTAGCCCTTGCCGTCCAGCCCGGCGACCACGCTGATCTCGCCCGTTTTCTCGTCGCGGACGACCAGCACGTCCTCTTGCTTTTTCTTTTTCTGTTCCATTTTTTTCGATGTTTTTTAATGGGTTATCAAAATCACAGCTTGCGCCATTCGTCTATTTCCTTCTCATATATTTCCAAGTGGCGGCGGACGATGTTTTCCGTCAATCCTGAAACGCTCATTTTCCGCTCACCGAACAACCGGACTATCCGGTCCAGCCTGTCACGGGTCTCCTTGCTGAGGAATACCGGCTTGCGGTCTTCAATGGCAGGCACGGGCAGGTAAATCCGCCTGTAATCCGCCAAGGCTTCCTTGCAGGTGGCCATACTCGGTTTCTGTTCTCTGGTTTCAGCCGTCATGGCCATGTTTTCTTTTTCCGTTGCCATCATTTTTACTTTTATTTTTTAGGTGAATACTTCTTGTGGCCCGGTCTTTTGCCGGATTTGTTCTTTGGGGCTTCCATGCCGGGTTGCTCTTTCATGCGGAGCACCTTGGTACCGCCTTGCAGCACTTCCTCCATATTTTGGCTGATGAACTCCAGCACGTCCGATTCCTTGTAATAGGTCTTGTGACCAATCCGTTGGTAACGGAGCCTGTACTTGCTTCGGAAGCGTTGCAGCGACCGTTTGCTTGTCCTCAGCATCTCGCACAGGTCCTGGTTGTCGTACAACCGTTCCCCGTCCAGGTACTTCACTCCGGCGGCATCCTTGTTCACCAGCACCGAGATGATCCGGTCCTGGCGGTCGAAACGTTCCATGATGCGTCCCATCCATTCCTCGAAGGTGTCCCGCCCGACCGTTTCCGCCGTCTTCGGGATATTCTCCTTCTTGAAGATTCTTGCGGCTTGCCCGCCACTGCTTCCCGCCGCTTCCACGGCCGGGTTCTGTTTCACTTTCTCTGTGTCCATATCGTTCCTTGTTGATGATTACGCTGCAAAAATCGGTATTGTGCAAGAGGCGTTTTCCATAGTCGTTACCGAGTCGGCAATGATTTTTTTGAAAAGTCCCGTCCGGCAGGTCTGAAAAAGCTTTTATGCCGCTGTTTCCATCCCTCAAGGTACATAAGGTGTCTTGCCTTACCATATATTATATATAAGGTGTGGGGCAGGGACTGGAACAGGAATGATGGGGAGATAGATGTACCCGAAGAACGCCAACGGCTGCCACGACAACGCCAAATGCTGCCACGCGCCTGACAAGCGGTGGACTCTGCCCGTAATTCCGTTTACTTTGCGGCATAATCACAATTAAACGGTAATCTTATGGAAAATGTAATCGTAATCGAGCAAAAGACTTTTGAGGAATTGATGGCGCGTTTCAACCGGCTGGCCGGAATGGTGGACAGGTTCTGCCGCAAGGCGGAGGAGAAACGCCTCAGTGAATGGCTGGACAGCACGGAGGTGTGCCAGATCCTGCAAATCAGCCCGCGCACCTTGCAGACGCTGCGCGACAACGGCACGCTGGCTTACTCACAGATTGTGCGCAAGATGTTCTACCGGGCGGAGGACGTGCGGCGCATCGTGCCGCTGGTGGAGGAACGCCGCACCCTGGCGGCCTTGAAAGGAAAAACTATTTGAGGAAGGTTAAATGAGTATCACTTAAATCAGACTGACAATGAACGAATTGATGACAAGGGAAAGCGGACAGATGGCCGCGCTGTTCAGAATGCTGGAGCACGCATTGGACCACATTGAATTATTGGCCGAAAACTACCGCCCCGTATTGGGCGGGGAACGCTACCTGACAGACCGGGAAGTGGCCAAATTGTTGAAGACCTGCCGCCGGACATTGCAGGAATACCGGGATGCGGGGCGCATGTCTTATATCCAGCTGGGAGGGAAAATCCTGTACCGGGAGTCGGATATCGAACGGCTGCTGATGGAGGGTTATCGGGAGGCATTCCGTATCGGAACCTGAGAAGGACATGGGAAAAATGTAGGTGGCGGTAGAAGTCGTGTACGCATTGAAAAGTGGACCACCCTTTCCGGTATTTGCAAAAAACACTTGCAAATGACCCGGCCACCTGTAGGAATGTACGAAAGCGGCGCATCACGGGAGATAATCCTCTCATGATGCGCCGCTTTATTGTGCGTGAGTTGATAATACGGTCAATTCCGCACCATTTGCCAATGCGGACTGACCGGAAAGATGAACAGGCGGGCGGTATTCCGTCCACCGTGGCAAGTGAATTTTCCGATGACCCGTTCTCGCAGACGTTTTGCCCCGCAGGTATGAAGGCGGAAGGCAAGGGCAATGACCAACGGGAGGCCGTACAGCACGTCCATCCCGTACCCGTCCGCTTGGCGGACACGACGTTCCGCTTCGCCGGGATTCAGGATGCCGCTCTTGTACACGGCCTTTATCGCCGCCCGGAGCGTGAGGGCAACCACGCCGAACAGTTCCATCAGTTCCGGTTCATTCATCCAGATGGCTGTTGCGGAAACATCCGGCACGTGAAGTGTGCCGTGTTCGTCCAAAGTGATAATGTAACGTTCCATGATTCCTGACTTTTTTGTTATTCATCCATTGGCATTTCGTTCCGGCTGTTGCGCCGTTCCATCAGACGGTCCATGTCCTTCGATATCTTGCAGTCGGTAATCTGCGCATAAATCTGGGTGCTGTTGATGTCGGCATGGCCCATCATCTTCGCCGCGCTTTCTATGGAAATGCCCTCGGAGACCAAAAGGGTACCGAAGGTGTGCCTTGCGGCGTGATGGGAAAGGTTCTTCTGGATGCCCAGCATGACACCCAGCCCGTGAATGTCGTACCAAAGGATGTCCCGCTTGGGCAGGGGGAACACGGGACGGGTGTCGTCCGTGGTATTGTACAGTTCCAGAATCTGCCGAGCGGCCGGGTGCAGGGGGACGAAGGTCTCCACCTCGGTCTTTTCCCTCGGCTTGCGGATATAGAGCCTGCCCTCAGAAGTTTTGCCGATGTGTCGGGGGTACAGGTTATACACGTCCGCGTACGCCAGACCGGTCAGCGAGGAGAAGATGAACATGCGGCGGGCCAGCTCCACCTTGGGATCCGGCATCGGCGTGGCCATAAGGCGTTTCAGCTCGCTGCGGCTGATGTGGCGCATCTTGGGCGGGTCCTTCTTCTCATAATGCACGTCCTCCAAGGGGTTGCACCGGAGCACGCCCTCATCCACCGCAATATAGATAAGGCGGTTCAGCCAGCACAGGCAGTGGTTCACATGCCCGGAGGCATAACCCAGTTCCTTTTTCAGGAACAGTTTGAACGAATGGCCGAACTCCTCCGTGATGTCGGAAAAGGCGATGTCCTCCAGGCCACGGGACTGGAGGAACTGTTGCAGGTTGAGCTGCGTGGTCTTCGACTGCCGGAACGTGGAAGTCGAATGGATTTGTTCGGCACGCAGCCTGAGCCGTTCCCGCTCCGCTTCGCCGCCTTTGAGAAGGGTCTGGGGAATGGTCGCCACACCTGTCACGGCGTTTTTCAGCAGTTCGGCGCTGACTGCGCCCTGTTCTTTCAGGAGGCGGTCATAAGCCCGTTCGAGATTCAGGCGGAATTCTGCGAGGCGGTTGTTCTCGCGGGGCTGGCGGATGGTTCCCGTCTGGCTGTTCCAATCCTCCGGACGGCAGAAGATGCCGGTCGTGATGAGGATGCTTTTGCCGTCGATGGACACACGGCAAAGGACGGCGGTCGTGCCGTCGGACTTGATTCTTTTCCTATTGATATAGGGCAATATCTTGAAAGTGCTACGCATGATGGTTCATTTTAGCTGATGTTCTACATTTATTTTTTTCCAATCTCGTTTTTACAACCCTTTCTCATAAAACCAGTTCAAGGTCTTTGGTCGCCTCAATGAAGCGGTCCATGTCCTCGAACAGCTTTTTCGGGGTGACTCGGGCATAGATCTGGGTCGTCTTTATATTGTTATGTCCCAGCATCTTGCTGATGGTCTCGATGGGCACGCCCTCTTCGAGCGTGACAAGCGAGGCAAACGAGTGCCTTCCCATATGATAGACGAGTTCGGTCGTCAGTCCGGCCAGCACGCGCAGGATTTTCATGTTCGCCCGAAGCGTACTGTACAGCTGGTTAGGGAACAGGGTCTCCCGCAAATCGTCCCGGTATTTCTCTATCAGGGCAATGGCCTCGGGTAGCAGTTTGACGCGCGCCGTCAGTTCGTTCTTTTTCCGTCGGTATTTCAACCACAGGCTGCCTTCATCGTCGGTGAAGAGGTTCTCGCGGGTAATGGATATGGTGTCCGCATAGGCGGTTCCGGCATAACAGGCAAACAGGAACAGGTCCCTCGTAAGGACGAGGGAGCGGCGCTTTTCCGGGATTTCCAAGTCACGCAGCTTCTCGAAGTCCTCGCGGCTCAACGCCTTCGGGGTGGTCTCCTTCTGCTTGGGTATCTTGAAATGCAGGAAATGGTACCGCTCGGAGAACCCTTCCTTGTACGCTATCCGGCAGATCCGTTTCAGCAGGGCCAGATGATGCCGTGAGGTCTGGTTGGAATACCCGCATTTTACTTCGATATAGGACTGGTATTCCCGAATGAACTGTTCGTTCAACGCACCGAAGGCGATGTCCTTCACCTTGTATTTTTTCCTGACAAACTCGCCGAGCGTTTTCCGCGCATAATGGTAGGTGCTCATGGAGGACGCGCACACATCGATGCCGATGCGCTCCCTCGTTTCCTCGATGTGCCGGTCGAACAGCCGGAGCAGGGTCATCTGGGTTTCCATGCTTCCCTGGAAAAGGTTCCTCACGTCCGCAGCGCCGAAATCGCGTTTCCGTTCCTGCAATTCATTGAATGCCGCATGGATGGCCAGCAGCAGTTTCTCGATTTTCGCATTGGTCTCCACCGCCTCGCGGCTCTTTCCTTCCAGACGGTTTTCACGCACGTTCCACAGCTTGGGCGTGCACGAGAGCTTGGTGCTGAACTGCGCCACCGTCCGGTTCAATGTGATGCGTCCCATGATGGGAGCTTTGCCCGACTTGTCGGGTTCGGTCTTCTTCAAAAACAGCAAGACCTTGAATTTCTCAATTTTCATACGCCTACATTTTTTTGAGTGCAAAGTTATTATGAATGTAAGCGTTCATCGCTACGCAAAATACTGAGTATCATAGAAAAACAACCCGTCGGAGAACTTTTTTCAATCATCCGGTTAACACGGCAGGTTTCCGAAACAACCTGTTAACGGTTAAGAAACGGAACCGATTCGGCATTCCGTCTGAATCCGTTTCAGAAAGGTGTGCCAGATAATGAAATGTAGCTCATTTCTAACAGATTATGTTTCTAACGCGCTGTTCTATTTGATGTTGCTATGCTAATGAGTTCCCACTGTACCCGCCACAGCTTCGGAAGCCTGCACGTGGAAATGGGAACGGACATGGCTGTCATCCAAGCCTATCTCGG
>NZ_JBDFXP010000074.1:0-14932 GCF_040911965.1 Phocaeicola sp. RTP21359st1_B8_RTP21360_211022 | reverse complement strand
AAATGTATAAAATAAAAAATACGGAACTCGATTTTGAATCCCGTATTTTCCATTTACACAAAATATTTTATAGTGCCGATAAATGCTCTTCAGCACTTCTTTAAATGCTTTTGCCAAAGGATGATTCTTGTCATCAATGTTTTCCCGTTTTGGACGAACGGACATAATCACTACATCCAAATCCACCAGACGACCATCCGAATAGCATTGCATATTATTTACCCAAAAGGTCATGCGTTTCCCTTTGTATTCCGGAAAGCGATGCCAAGGAAAACGCCGGATAATTTCATCCTGAGCATGCTGTATTTTCATGCCAGCCCGTAGGGTATTATGGTAAGTCTGGCAGCTTTCTATACGACCGTGTTGAAGCACCATCACTTGTTCCGTTTCTAGATTGCGGTCGAAGCCGCTGTGTACATAACGCACCAGCTCACCTTTCCCGGCACGAAGTTCTCCGTTGAACCAGCGGGCACAGATTTTCCCGTTTTGGTAATAAGGTTGAAACACTTTTTTCAATTGGTCTGGCTGATAAGTGAGGGAATACTCTTCTTTCTTCTGTTTATCATAGACACAGACTTCCAAATGATGCAGATACAGATGAGATTGCTGCACTTCCCAATAGGCGGTATAGCCTTCCCAATTGGCGGTAGTAATGCAATGGTTGTCCGGCAAGAATTCCATCAACCGATGAAACAGGATAGAATCCCGGTTGATGGGCTTGTCCAATAACACCCATTCTTCTCCCTGCAGATAAATGACATCACCGGATAGACCGGTAGCCTTCCCTTCCCAAAGAATAAGAAAGAAAAGAATGGCTGTCATCATACTTTTGAAAAATATAGGTATCTTCATGGCACGTTCTAATATTGAGGATTATACAATACGGATACTATAGATAAGTTTTCTGCTTGCTAAAGTTATTTTTCTCCCTTGTAATGCTCTGTGTTTCAGATTACAGAATATCCATCATCTTTCCCATAAACAAAATTAAACCTGTTTTATTTTCATGGATAACTAACAAGAATGGACGATTGACATGGAATGGATAAGGTGTAATCTCTGGCACTATTTCTGATTCAAAAACAACATTTGTAATAGTCGCTGCTGCTGCAACTGTGCCTGTTTCCGTTACTTCCAATCGGGTAAATTGTTCGATTTCAGAAATATAAGCAGGCATATCTGTCATACGTGAAAAGTCTGCACAATTTGCATTAAAAGCATCATGGATGCCCATTTTCTGGAAGGTAGGAATGATGTTGGATTTGTAATCCAACTTGATAGAAGGTAATTTGAGGTCCAGCATACAACTTATACTATCTGATGCGGACAGCCATGCTTTCCAATTGGCTTCACTAAATGTGGCTATGCAGGAGTCAATGGATACACCTTTCTTGGGAAGAATCACTGTCATGGCATACGAATCGTTTCCGTAAGGGAGGGTAGCCATTTCAAACAATTCCGCTTTATGAAAAGCAAACCATTGATCAGACAGGTGCATCATGCTGACCGGATGCTTCTTTCCACTCACAGGATAAAAGTTTTCCTGCCGGGTTTCAGCCGGATCAAAAGGGAAAATCCATCCACTTTTGAAGAACAACGTATTGATGAGAATACAATTACCCATAGTTTGATCCAAGATTTTAGAGATACGTCCTTGAGTTTGTTCTTTTGTCCATTGGTTTATAATATCGGTTGATTTAGGATCTGAAAAGTCTAGATTCTGTGTTTCTGCAAGAAAATACTTCTGATTAATTTGTTGAAAGGTAGCCTTTATAGGTGACTCGTCATGAATCCAAATGGAATTGGCTGATTGGAAGATAGTCGTAGAATCTAATTGAGGTAGATTGTTCATCAGTTTTAAAAAGTAGCTATTGATAGATTGAAGCTTGCTTCCAGATGCAGAAAGTACAGATTCTATTTCTTGTAAAGTCTCTCCTGAGCCTCCGTTGGCAACCATCCCTAAATTGAATTGGGCACTCAGAGGAGAAATGAAAAAACTTTGTCCTTTCTCCTGTTCATTCATCTTTTGAAAAAAACTGCAAGCAAAGTCATTACTGATGGATACCATAGGCATCTCTTCTTCCGAAAGTTCCAATGAAGATAATTCTACAAAAGGTTTGTGGGATGAAGTCTGTTGGCAACTGATAAAGATACAGAAACTTATTCCGGTAGCAAATAGTAAAAAGTTTTTCATGATGACAGTTTTTTTTAATTCAATATCAGAATTCTTTATATTTTTGTTTATATTTAAATCTGTTTACAATTACCTTCTTTAGACAGTTAATTAACCGGTATTTCAAATTTGATAGGGAATGTATACTTCACTTTGAGGTTCACTCCATGTTGATGACCCGGTTTCCACTTGGGCATAATCGAAACAATGCGAAGTGCCTCTTCACATAATGCAGCATCCGCACTTAAAACAGGGTTGACACTGCGAAGAATGCGAGGCTGGGTCACCGTTCCGTCATTATCAATCACCACCTGCATGATAACTGTACCTTCCAGTTTGCTTTGCTTGGCAGCTTGAGGGTATTGTATATTCTGTCTGATAAATTCCATCAGTTTGGGCACGCCACCCGGAAACTCAGGCATATATTGCACTACCTCAAAAACATCCTCTTCATTTGGGGTAACCTGATTACCGGAGTAATTAGCAGGTCCTACAGGAATAGGCTTTTCTCTGTATGAAACCTGCTGTGAGATGTAGGCTTCAAACCATTGATATATGTTGTAGAAGCAAGTTTCATCTTCATTATAAAGTCTGATTTTTAGGAGATAGTCACCCAGTTGAACATCCTTAGGTAAGTTGACTCCTATCTCAATAACCTTTGAATCATTCAATAGAATGGCAATAGATTCTTTGCTTATTTTCTCATCGTGAATCTGATGTAAATTCTTTTGTTTGTCCTCGCGAAATAAAAATGCTTCATGTTTATAAATCAAATGAAAATACGGACAGGCAATGGATACATAGACTTTATCATTCGAAATTGAAATTCGTTCCACATTGATTTCTTCACTTTTGCACTTGATTTCCTGATGCGTCTGGTCGTTTAAACAGACCTTGGTTACTCCTTCTGCATCATCCACTAAGTGCCCCCATTTTATAGAGGAAGTTCTTTTGATAGGCAGATCGGCATTTACAGGAGGAATGTACTTAATTTCTACGACTCCTGTATCATTCGGATTACACAGGGAATCCTTATCAACAAGCGTAATGTGATCCTCGATGCGGAAGGTTACAGGAAAAACGTATTTTACTTTCACGGTCTCTCCGTTCAGTTTCCCCGGCTTCCAGTCTGGCATCATTCTTACAATGCGGAGTGCTTCTTGGTCTAACAGGGGATGGACGCTGTATGCTACTTTAGGCTGTACAACTTTTCCGTTGCGGTCAATGACACTCTCTATCCAAACTCTCCCTTGTATTTTCTTGTATATGGCAGCAGGAGGATACTGAATGTGGGTCTGTATATATTTTATAGCTTCCTTCATGCCACCCGGATATTCAGGTCGTTCTTCCAATACGGCATAAATTTCTTTATCGGAAGTATTCTTTTTTAAATATAGTAATAAGGTGGAGTCCACCACAATAAACGAGGTGTCGGCTTGGGTGGTAGAACATTCTTTCGTTTCCAACTTCTGTCGTTGCTGAATGCAAGTGGTTGAAAGAAGGCAAAAGGATATCAAAAATACAATACCGCTTCTCATAGGCAAAAACAATTTGTGAAAACAAAGGTATTTCGAAAACATACAATATTCGTAAGATGCTTGGCATCTGCTGTTATTATTATAGTCATCTATATTCCACGCTGATTACATCGGAAGAATCGCGAACAGCTTCTTTGATGTCTGCCAGCCGGAATTCGGTCATGAGCATAATTTTCTGTTTTTTATCGGTTAATTCCACCTCATAGAAGAACCTGTATCTGCCCGGTCGGTTGGGCAGGACATTCGGGTTTAAGTGAGCTTTAAACAGAATTGTTTCCCAGGTTTGATGATATAGCCAACGCAGTGGAAGTTTGTATTTATGGGAAGAGTTCGCCAGACTCCATGCTGGTTTTCATAAGTAATCCGGTATGGGTCTCCACACCCTATCTCGTGCTCGCTCTGGTTGAATAAAACAAAAGTGGCGGTATGAGCCGTGTATGGGTATGCAGAGAATTCAGGATATAAATGGATGCCCAAAGTGTCGGAAGTGTATCGTTGATTGTTGGGTGTTGGTTCTATGGGTCCTTCAAAACGGATAGCGGGTGAGTCCATGACCTTCTTACGGAAAACGGCTCTGGCTTCCGGAGAGTTTAGACATAAATTTACAACAAGATGATTACCTTTTATGCCCGATCCAGATATATTGCCGTCTAATCGAGTACCCTCTATTTCTGAACGCGCATATCGTTTTCGCAGTTCATTCTGTATCTTTTGCAGTTCTTGCTCTGTAAACACAGAATCCTTTACACTCTGAGTAGCTACAGGAAGATGGCAGATCGTGTCTTGGGTATGAACGGAGATTGTTTGAGCGCCTTGTGTAATCGAAGCTGAATCACTCTTTACCGCAGGCTGATTGTTGCTGGACGGTTTACCGCTACACCCCACAAGCAACCATACCAAGAGAAGAATCAATACCATTCCTAAAGCTAAATAAAGCATTGTCTTAAAATAGGCAACCTTATCCAGCTCTTCTTTTTCCAAAGTTTTCTGGCGGATATCTTCTATTTTTTCCACCGTCATCTGAGAGAGGTCAGTCTCTTTTCCTGTATCCAATAACCGGTGGTAGGTGTCTGTTAGCCTCTCCCGATTCCGTTTGCGCAACTCTCGATTTTCTTTATCGCGTTGCAGCATGTCGTTGATACATCCTAATGTTCCCATGAGTTCTTAATTAGATTATCTGCCTTAAAAATAACAATAAAAAATGAAATGTTAAAGAATCAATTAGTTAAATGCTTCCTTTTTTTGTTTTTTATAAGGGGTTAGTAAAATTAAGAACGAAAGGTGAGGACGTTGATTTAATTACATCACAGATTTGTAATCTAATAATGCCCCAATTACGAGATCTGTTTTAATATACGTATTATGGAATAATATCCTTGATCTTCGTTCATGTAGAATCCATATTACACAGCCAGTCAGACATCTTGGTATGCTTCGTAATACAGTAGACATTTTAATCCCTAAACCTAAACTCCGAGGATGTATATCAGTAAAAAGAACGGCATTACAAGCTCCTCTATACAATTACTATCAAATATAACCATGGTTATACTACCAGATAAATTTTATTTTGAAGTTACAGATATCGGAACTTCTTTCACCGTTTACGTAAACGGTATTTTTTCATCAAAAAAATTATGAATATTGGATTGTATTTTAATTTGTATTTATATATTTGCGTTGAAAAATAAAATAACCTTTAAAAAAGAGCGAATTTATTAACTTGTTAATTGAAAAAATCATAATTAGAAAAACTGCTTAAAACCGAAATAGAAATCACAGATAAATTTTCATAAAACACATCTTCAAATATTAAAGCTATGAAAAAAGAGCGACTAAAGTTAGTAAGCGCTATGTTACTTTTATCCGGCTTTTCTACCGGATATGTTCAGGCCGCCTCTCATGCAGCGGCTGTAGAAATGCATTCTGTACAACAGGACAATGCTTGTACGGGAGTGGTTGTGGATCAGAACGGTGAAACCGTCATCGGTGCGTCTGTTGTTGTCAAAGGGACAACGAACGGAACAATAACGGGACTGGACGGAGATTTCAGTATTCCAAACGTAAAGAAGGGTGATGTCATTGTCGTTTCATATGTGGGTTATATGAACTCTGAAATCATATGGGAGGGCAAGCCCTTGAAAATAGCACTGAAAGAAGACAGCAAGACCTTGGACGAGGTTGTTGTTGTAGGTTATGCGACTGTCAAGAAAGCCAATCTGACCGGTGCGGTTTCTGCCGTCGATGACAAAGTGCTGGCAGACCGTCCCATCGTCAATCTGGGACAAGGTTTGCAAGGAACAATCCCTAACTTGAACATCACCACCAGCGGACAGCCGGGAAAAGGCTCAAGCTTCAATGTCCGCGGTGAAACGTCCATCAACGGTGGTAGCCCGCTGGTTTTGGTTGACGGAGTACAGATGGACCCGAACCTGATCAATCCGCAAGATGTGGCAAGCGTATCTGTATTGAAGGATGCAGCTTCTGCCTCTATCTATGGAGCCCGTGCCGCTTATGGTGTTATCCTTATCACAACCAAGAGCGGCCGCAAGAATATGCCTACACAAGTGTCATTCGATGCATCTGTCTCATTCAACAGTCCGACAACCCGTCCGGAATATATGAATTCCATGGAATATGCGCACTGGATGAACGCCGCAAACAATACGACCAGCGGCCGTGACCTGCTCAGTCAGGAGGAAATGGAGCATATAGAGGCTTATTTCTATGATCCGGTCAACAACCTTCCGGTCTTTGTGGCAAAGGACCCCAGCAGCTGGCAGTACGGAAACTGTCAGGCCGGCAAATATGCCTATTGCGGAAATACGGATTGGATGAAAGAGATGTATAAGAAAACTTACCCTGTCCAAAAATATAATGTAAATATTAACGGTGGTAGCGACAAGGCCACTTATTATACCTCGGTGGGTTATATGGACCAGGGATCACTGATGCGTTACGGGGATGAGGGCTTCCGTAAGTTCAATATGGTGAACAATATCAATTATGACATCAACAACTGGATGCACGTATCCATGAAGACAAGTTATATCCGTACCGAACTGGACGGACTTGCCCAGGATGCCGTGCACGGAGAGTCATGGATCGGTAACGACACACAACCTCTCATGCCTGTAAAACATCCTGATGGTAACTGGTCAGGTCAAGGTAATTACACCAACTTTGCCGCAGTTTTGGATGAGATGGGTTCACGTAAGACCACGAAGAATGACTTCTGGAACACCCTTGCCTTGAAACTTACCCCATTGAAAGGACTGACAATCAACATGGACTATACATTCAACTATTATGCGGAACATGGCAAGGTACACAGAAAAACATTCAACGAATACGGTATAGATGGCAAATTCTTACAGGTTTTCCAACACTCCAGGCCAAGCGGCGTGTCAGAAAGCCAGGCCAATGACACATACAACGCTTTCAACCTGTTCGGTGACTATGAACTAACTTTGGGCAAACATTATTTTAAAGTAATGGCCGGTTACAATCAGGAAACCAAGCATACCCGTGGCTTCTCGGCAAGCCGGGATGAGCTTATCTCCAATGACCTTCCCTCAATGGACGCCGCTACCGGAGAGAAATATGTGGGCAATTCGGATGACAGCTGGGCCACAAGAAGCGGTTTCTTCCGTGTAAACTACAGTTTTGCGGACCGTTATCTGTTGGAGGTGAACGGCCGTTATGACTTGTCGTCTAAATTCCCGAAAGATGACCGTTCCGTATTTAGTCCTTCCTTCTCTTTGGGCTGGAAATTATCGGAAGAAAGCTGGTTCAAACAAGCCACTAACGGATTTTTTGATGAATTGAAGATAAGAGCCTCTTACGGTAGTCTGGCAAACCAGGCTTTGGATAATGGGTGGTACGCTTATCTGTCCAATTATGGAACAGGTACCTTGGGATATATCATGGGGGGAAAACAGCCCCAATATGTATTGCCCGGTGGTCTTGTAAGCAATACCGTTACCTGGGAAAAGGTTACCCAGTGGGACTTGGGGCTTGACTTTGTCATCCTGCAGAACCGTTTGAAGGGTACATTCGACTATTACCAGCGTAAAACGACCGATATGTTGGGACCGGGTAGAATATTGCCTAATATCCTAGGTATGAGTGAGCCCTTGGAGAATGCCGCCGATATGGTAACACGCGGTTGGGAACTGGCATTGACCTGGAATGACCAGCTGGACAACGGACTGCATTACAGTGTGGGATTCAATCTTTCTGACACCCGGGCGGAAATCACCAAATATGACAATCCGACCAAGTCATTGTCTTCTCCATATTATGAAGGACAGATAGTCGGTGACATCTGGGGATATGAATCCAGCCTGTTCCAGTCTGCCGATGAGATAGCTTCGGCTCCTGACCAGTCCAAACTGGACGGCGGAATCAGCAAAGTGCCCGGTGATATCAGATTTATGGATATTGACGGTAACGGTGTCGTGGATTATGGAGAGAATACGGTTGACAAGCCGGGTGACATGAAGATTATCGGTAACAACAAGGCGCGTTACCGTTACGGATTCAATATCTCGGCGGACTGGAAGGGCTTTGATTTAGGAATATTCTTCCAGGGTGTCGGAAAACGTGACCTGATGCTCCCCTATACATTTAAATGGCAATACGGAAGCATGTGGCAGGTTCCTACAGCTGTAGGTAACGATTACTGGCGTGAAGACAATGCAGGGGGCTGGCTTCCGGTGGCACGTTTCAATGGCAGCCAGGCTTTAGGTCAAAACCAGACACGCTATCTGCTTGACGCATCCTACCTGCGTCTCAAATCATTGTCTTTCGGATATACCCTGCCTGTTTCCCTGACGAAACAATGGGGAATACAGAAATGCCGCGTATATTTCACCGGAGAGAACCTGCTGACTTTCAAGCATACTCCGGAAGGATTTGACCCAGAACTGGACGATCCATACAAGTATCCGCAGCAGAAATCGCTGGCTTTGGGACTTAATGTTGTATTCTAATCTTAACACAAAACTTTTATGAAACTAAAATATGTACTTTATATGGCGGCTGCCCTGTCTCTGACAGGCTGTAATGACTCTTTTCTGGAAAGAGGCCCGCAAAATTTGAATGACCAGAGTTTTTGGATATCTGTCAATGACCTGAAAGCCTATGCCAATGCCTTTTATGGTCTGATACCGGGAGGAGTCAGTGTTCTGGATGACACGGACAGTGACATCCAGGTCCCCAACGATATCAATTCTTTCCTATGGGGACAATATGTCGTGCCTACAGAAGGTGGCGTATGGCAAAAATCAAACTGGCAGAATATTCGTAACATCAATTATTTCATGACACATTATCAGAGTGTGCAGGCTGCCGAAGCGGATGTCAACATTTATGTAGCTGAAATGCGTTTCTTCCGTGCGCTGGAATATTTCAACAAGATTCAGCTTTTGGGAGATGTGCCTTGGCTGGAAGTTGACCTGAATGTGGACAGCGAGGAACTGTACGGTCCGAAAATGAAGAGAAACCAAGTGTTCCAAAAAATCATCGAAGATCTGGATTTCGCCATCCAATGGCTGCCGGAAGCAGGCAGTGAAGAAGCCAACCGCCTGAATAAGGACATAGCCAGACACGTAAAGGCACGTTTCTGCCTGAATGAAGGTACCCATTATAAATACCATGATGAATTGGAATATGCCTCAGAAGCAGAAAAGTGGTTGCAAATGGCTGCAACTGAAAGTGACAAGCTTATCACATCAGGAAGATATGAAATCTATAATACGGGCCATCCACAAGAAGACTATTTCAATATGTACCGCATAGACGACAAGAGTGACCTGAAAGAGGCCGTCCTCTACGTGGATTATAAGACGAACATACGTGAACACAACATGGCAGCTGCAGGACGTGAGGCCGGATGCGGTTTCTCCAAAAGTTTTGTAGAAAGCTTCCTTTGTTCGGACGGGCTTCCCATTTCACTAAGTAATAAATATTTAGGCGATGAAACAATGAGAAAGGAAACGGCCAATCGTGACCCCCGTCTGAAACAGCTGATCCTCACCAACGATTTTCCGACAAACGTGACAGATGACCTGAAGGACTCTACTTTTGTGGTGAATGAGGATGAGTTTATCACCCAGCACTGTTTCACAGGATACAGACCTATCAAAGGATTCAATCCCATATACTCACAGGCGTTGTATATGAAAAGCTCCTTCGATGGCATCGCTTACCGTTATGCAGAAACCCTGCTGATCAATGCGGAAGCAAAAGCGGAATTGAATACCATCACCAATGCGGATTTGGATAGAACTGTCAACCAATTAAGAGACCGTGTTGGAATGCCTCACCTGACAGTAAATGTAGGTTTTACCGATCCCAAATGGCCGGACTGGGGATACAGCCTGAGCCCTGTTTTACAAGAGATCCGTCGTGAACGCTGCATTGAGTTGGCAGGAGAAGGTTTCAGATTCAATGACCTGAAACGTTGGAAAGCCGGTAAACTGCTCAATAATGTACTGACTTATGTGGGAAAAAGAAAACCTGACGGTAATCTGGCCATTGTATATCCCAACTACACGAATCCCGACCTTTCATATCAGGCAGGAAAAAGCCGTACTTGGGAGGACAAGATGTACCTTTATCCGATTCCGACAGGAGAACTTCAGAGAAATCCGCAATTGTTACCACAGAATCCGGGATGGTAGATGTAGTAACAATAGATTTCCCAGCTGTGATTTAGATTGACAAGGAAACCACCATGGGCAGATATGTACTGGTGGTTTCCTTTTATTTTATCAGGTCGATTTCTATGGAATAACCTTGGTTTTTCTTTATTGTATGTACAACGTAGAGTGAAATTGACAAATATCTCCAATGATGCTAGTACTGATATCAAGGCACAAAGTATCGACATATCCATAGAATAGAAGTGGAAGATGGGGCTGTCTGACAATTTTGATTTGTTTTTGGATATAGAGCCTTCTTTTCTCTTTTGGGTAAATGAGGATAATTGAGGACGCAAACTTACCCATATAGCTGTGGATGTTATAGATAAAGATTTTCTATCTGTGGGATGGCGTTCGACTGAAGTCGGATTGAACTTCCGAATTATCGGTATGGCTCTTGCTTCTGCCAGAGAAGAACTTGAAACAGTCTACACAGCTAGTTTTATTACAATTTGCTTTTCCGCCATTTTGATGTACTATATTGAAAGGAATGCACAACCTAAAGTCTTTAAAAATATCGGTGACGGAATCTGGTGGACCATTATTACATTTGCTACAGTCGGATATGGTGACATTTATCCCATTACCTTTTTGGGGGAATTATTGGGTTGTATTATTTGTCTGGTAGGTGTGACAATGGTAGCTATTCCGACCGGTATCATTAGTTCTTCTTTTATCAATATCGTACAAAAGAAGAAACAAAACCTAGAAAAAGAAAATGATAGTCAATAAGAAGGTTGATATAATGAACTTTTGCTAATAGATAGGTTGTAAAAGAGATTTTGTAGCGTTTATTTGCGATTTTTTCTGCAAATAGTAGACATATAGATAATTATTGTTATTTCTCAACTACTTAATAGAGAATGGGAAACTTTAGTTATATGTAGATAAAATAGTACGAGCAATATTGTTTAGGTTAAGCAGAATGGTATGAAGGATTGTTTTAAAGTATACTTTTTTGTAATGGGCAGTATTAGACTTATATTATCCATATTTTTTATGAATATCATATTTTATAAATATCATATACGGAACAAAAACTTCTTTGTTGAAGTTTTGTCCCGTATTGAAAGTTCCTGTTCTTTATATAATCCTTAACTCGGATAAATCATAATTTATGCAATATGAATATTATATGTTGGAAATTATTGTTTGGGTGTGCCATCTTCATTGATTCTGATACTTACACTTGGTTTACCTTCTATCTCCAATTCCACTATATAATATTTTCCTTTAGGAGTATCCACTTCATCGGCTTCATCGTCCAATTCCGCTCCTTGATGTTCCTTTAAAGCGTTTTCCACAGCTTCTTTTACTTTAGCGGGCAATGTGTCATACAGAACCTCTTTAGCAGTGGAAACCCATACGTTATTAACAAAGCAAACTTCCAGTTTTATAGCCTGCAATAGGATATCGACTTCCAGCACATGGGTGGTTTTGTCTAAATCTGTTTCAAGCAACTTATATCCTGCATATTTTTCGTTCAGGATTTTGCTCACAGCATCAGGTAAAGCCGTAGGCAGATAATCTTCGGAGTCATCTTCCTTGTCAGCTACTTCTTTCAATAAATTTCCCTTGGTATCGAAATAAAGGTCATATTCTTCATTGCCTTTCTCTACTTCGATCACATATACAGTTTCCATATTCTTGCGTTCGAGCATGTCAACATCATCACGCTTCCAACCATCGTATTTGGTGAGTGCTTCAAATGTCGTTTTCACTTCCGCCGGCAGTGCTTCATAAACAATATCCGTTTCTGTCATTAGCCATACGCCATTTACGTCAAACCAGGCTTCTTTTTCTTTATTGTCTTGATTGAATGTTGCTATGTGATTTGTTCCACGGGTACTCCAGTCATGAGCGATATTGCCGAATTCTTTAACAAAGGCATTTTCTAATTGTTCCGAAACAGGAGCATTGTCATCATCGTCACAACTTTGCATTGCGAAACTAAGTAACCCCATAGCCAGCATTACGAAATACATTTTTAGTTTCATAGTTTTCTATTTTTTAATGTGATTAATTTGTGTCTTTATTTCATTCTCTTAAAATTAGTCATGAATTTGCCTTATCTGCTAATTAAGAACAAAGTAAAATTGAATTTGTTTTTTTAAATGCAGATATTCATTTTATAAAAAACAAGAGGCTTGATCAATTCTTTTTATCAGCAAAGATTTTCCATACACCGGCACTTAACGCAGCACCCACAAACGGTCCTATAATAAAGATCCAAAGTTGGTTTAGGGCTTCTCCTCCTTGAAAGAAGGCGGGGGCTATGCTGCGGGCAGGATTGACAGACGTTCCAGTATAACGGATACAAGCGAGATGAATCAATACCAAGGAAAGACCGATAGCAAGTCCGGCAAAATTCCCGGCTCCTTTTTTCTCATCCGTAGTGCCCAATACAACTAGTACAAATATGAATGTAAAGACTATTTCTGCCAGTAAAGCTCCAGTCATGGAAACGCCTTCTTGACAGGCATTGGCACCGGTTCCCTCCAATCCTGAATTGGAGGTTAATGTCCAAAGGATGGTTGAGCCGATAAAGGCACCGATCACTTGAAACAGTATGTACATGGCGGCATCCTTCCCGTTCATACGACCTGACAAGAGACAACCGAGCGTGATGGCCGGATTAATGTGGCAACCTGAGATTCCACCGACAGTATAGGCCATGGCTACAACAGACAATCCGAATGCGAGAGCCGTACCTATAACTGTAGAAGCCAGATTTGGCTCTGATGATGTACACGACAGACTAACTGCTGTACCACATCCCATAAGAACGAGAACCATAGTTCCCAACATTTCAGCAATGTACTTTTTCATAATTTTTTAATTTAACTTATTTGTTATATAATGTTTAAAAAGGTAATATCACTAAAGTGTTTTTGCAAATGTATAAATAAAAAGATTTGATTGAACAGATTTTGAATAGAATTAGTTAAAAAAATATCTGTTATAGTTGGCTTTTTCTTCGCTCTATAACTGTGTTTATAAAAAATGTTGTCTATATATAATATAATTAGATTGATAAATATCGAAAAGCTTTAGTAAAATAGAATTATGTTAAAAAACATATGTTATAATATTACACAAATGTAATCTTTGTTATATTTGCGCGTTTTTATTTTAAATTAAACAAGATATGAAAAAGATTATTGTGCCAATTTTAGCTTGTATGCTTACAAGCGGCATCTATGCTCAGAAAGCGGTAGAAGGAGTCAAATTTACAGATAACTGGTCTGTTGGGGTCAATGCGGGTGTAACCAGTCCGCTTACTCACAGTGCATTTTTTAGAAATATGCGTGCCACATGGGGCATCGGGTTGGGTAAACAGGTCACGCCTGTGTTCGGATTAGGTATTGAAGCCATGACAAGTATTAATACGACAGCCAGTAAAACAGCCTTTGACAATACGAATTTGAGTCTGTTGACTACTGTCAATCTGAATAATCTTTTTGGAGGTTATCTTGGCACTCCACGTTTGTTTGAAGTGGAAACGGTTGCCGGTATAGGATGGCTGCATTATTCCATGAATGGAGATGGTGATCTGAACAGTATGTCAAGTAAGTTGGGCTTGAATTTTAATTTCAATTTAGGAGAGGAAAAAGCATGGACGCTTGGTTTCAAGCCTGCTCTTGTATATGATATGAATGCGAATGGCTTTGAAAATACATGCTTTAATGCCAACCGTGCGGCATGGGAAATTACTGCTGGACTAAAATATCATTTTGCATGCAGTAACGGAAAGCACCATGCATCTTTCGCCAAATTGTATGACCAAACTGAAGTGGATGCGCTGAACGCGCAAGTGAACAGTTTACGTCAGGAGAATGCGGACAAGAATGCTGAATTGGAAGCGGCCAGTCAGAAAACAGCTGAATTGGAAAAAGAATTGTCTGATTGTAGAAACCAGGGCCCCACAATTGTAACAGATACTATCACTAATAACAGAAAGACATTGGAATCTGTGGTAACATTCCGTCAGGGTGGTATTTCGGTAGAATCCTCACAGATACCTAACGTGGAACGTATCGCTACTTATTTGAGAAACCACAAGGCTGCAACTGTATCTATCAAGGGGTATGCTTCTCCGGAAGGAAAGGCAGAGGTGAACGCACGTATCGCAAGGCAACGTGCCGAAGCTGTCAGAAATATGCTGGTCAAGAGATATAAGATTGCCGAAAGCCGGATCGCAGCAGAAGGTCAGGGTGTTGGTAATATGTTTGAAGAACCGGACTGGAATCGTGTAAGTATCTGTACTATACATGAGAACTAACCGATAAATACTTGAATTGTGTGTAGGCCGGAGTGTGGGAAACATCTCCGGCTCTTTTACTGTTCATGAATTCAGGTGACAGTGTCTTTACACACAGTTTGTTGGATATTAATTGAATATTTAAATTTATAAATGTGATGAAAAAAGTTTTTTTTACCGTATTGTTTGCGTTAATCTGTACTATGGGATTTTCGCAGGTGTCTTTTAATGTAAAGGCTGGTCTTAACCTTAG
>NZ_JBDFXP010000073.1:0-15044 GCF_040911965.1 Phocaeicola sp. RTP21359st1_B8_RTP21360_211022 | reverse complement strand
TAATAACAAAGCCCCTGCTTGTGAAAGTCGGGGCTTTGTGCATAAAAAAAGAAGGTGCGCATTTTGACACACCTTCATTTTTCTGTATGGAAAACTAATCAAATAATCGCTGACTTATCATCCAGTCATTAAGCACGTCCGGATCTACACGATTTGTAAGATTCACATTTTTACTCAAACAACCGATTTTCTCACCTCTTAAATAAATAACTGGTGGGGTTAATGTATTCGGATTGTATGGACTTAACGATGAACTGGGACTTCCATATATGGAATACCGATTCTTGAAAGATATACTTGAAAAGTGACTACCGTATATATTCTCGTTGTTGGATATGGAATCAGGAGTAGATGTGTTCAACGACAATCTGCCTAAATACAAACCGTCATTTGCCAATAGAAACGATTCTTTCCTTGAAATTCTGGTATCTAAACCTATTCTATCCATGCCCTATGATTTAACGCCATTATTTAATAATGCCATAACGTCTTTTAGTTGCATTATCGAACACCTCTGTCTCTCTTAGAAACTGCATTACCCGTTCCCTGTCTTCGGAAATCAGGCAACCTTTCAGTTTACCGTTCTTTTCCGTGATTTTTAATTTTGAAAGTTCGAATATATCGGAACAATCCAGCCAACTGTCATAGTCCAGAATATCACGATAGTTCCGAACCATCAAAGGATATTGGCAGTCCAGTAGCTCTTCCGACCTCTTGGAAGAATCTATTTCCGAATTTATCAGTAAGGCACCGATAGCGACACCTTCCGGAGTAAAGCCGATAATAACAATATATTTATTGCGGTCTTTATATCCGTCTTTTAGTATCAGTCCGTCCTCTTCGTCCAAGGGGACATAAATAATGTCACCAATTTTGACTGATGACATATCTACTTGCTCAGCTTTGGCCATTATAGCTTTCAGCTTTTCCAATGCACCGGTTTTGTCGTCCATTTGATTTAAGATAAAGCGTTCTTGACAATCTGCTTTTCTCGGATATAATCTACCATGTCCTTGGTAGCCTTTCCTGCCCGGGCTATATCTATAATGGTAATGAAGTTTTTTTGAGGATCATCCTGAATGCGTGTCATCGCTTCTTCCCATGCCGAGTCATGCGACAAATCGGACAAGTCATAAGGGTCTGTATCCTTATATTTAGCGATAGCAGCGTCAAGACAACGTTTGTTGGTACCTGATATATAGTCCATATCGGGTACGGCAGAAGTATATACCTTCTTGTCACGAACCTCTATGTCTGAAAGGAACTCGTCAAAATTCCCATCCAAAGGTTTGCCTTCTGCAATTTGCAGTGCCTTGTAGGTATAGGCTGGCACCGGGCCATGCTTCAATGCTCTGAAAGAGTCTTCAACAATCACTTTGCCATATTTGACAAGATGGTCCTGTTGGGCAAAATAAAGTATTTTAAATAACTTTATATAGTCCACTCCTTGAGTGAAACTCTGCATGATGTAGAGTACCACTGCTCTTATTTTAGCAATCTGTATAGCTGTTTTCATTTCAAAAAAATCTATGCGATTACAAAGATACAACTAATTTGCTGAATAATACGCTCATGATACAAAAAAAATAGTCCGTTGCATTTTTTTACGACATTTAATATAGTCGTCATTCTGAGAGTAATAGACTGCAATTATCAAGAGATGGGCCAATCCACCCGATTCCACCTCCCTTTATAGTTCACTTTCCTCCGATTATAGTACGGGCAATCCGTTCCGATTGCCCGTTACCCTGTTTTAACACCCCTGTTTTACAGTTTTATTCATCCCTTTCTATTTGATTGTCATTTATTATCGTTTTGCTGCTGCCGTGCGACCTCTCGTGGACTTATTTTCCCGCAAAGGTAATAGGCTGCTCCAATCTTGCCAATGCCGGCGTTCCGCTGCGAGTGAGCCGCAAAAATCTTCCTCTCCGTCTGTCGAGCGTATTTTTCCGCATCAGCCTTGTCAGATTGTTTCCGCCACCTTTTGGAGGCAGAAAAATAAATCCCAAAGGTCGCAAACAGGCTGAAAAAAGGGAAAAAAAGAAAGGTTAAATTATGAGTTACAACAAATTGAAATCATTGGTAGCGAACGTGGAAGCCATAGAAACGGCAATGAAAATCCAAGTTCAAGGCAGGCAGGCCACTGCGGAAGAAAAAGAAATTTTATCCCGATATTCTGGTTTCGGGGGTATCAAAGAAGTGTTGAATATAGGTACGGACAAGCCCATAAGTGGTGATATGCAAGAACCGATACAAAGATTGCAGGAGTTAATCAATGCTTACCCTCATTTCACAGAACCCATGCGACACAATGTCATAGAGGGTATCAAAGCATCTGTACTGACAGCATTTTACACTCCTAAATTCCTTGTTGATGCAGTGGTGCGGCAGATACACGCCACGTTCAGCGAAAACGGCCTCAAAATGCGTTCATTTCTCGAACCGAGTGCAGGTATAGGCGGTTTTCTGCCCATAGCCATGTCCGGCACGTATGACTATGCCATTGAGAAAGATCTCATTTCGGGGATGATACTTTCCCTGCTCCATGAGAACACGCTAACACGGACGGCTGCATTTGAAACCATTGGAGAACAAGGTTTTGAGCATACAACTTTCGATGTCATAGCCTCCAACATCCCGTTTGGCAATTTCCGGGTATTCGATGCGGAGCTGTGGAAGAAAGGCGGTATGTACGAACAGGCCACCAAGACCATACACAACTACTTTTTTGTCAAAGCGATGGAGTTGTTGAATGAGGGTGGATTATTGGCTTTCATCACATCGAGGGGCATAGCCGACACGCCCGGTAACAAGTTCGTACGTGAATATCTTGTAAATCATGCAGACCTGATAAGTGCAATCCGTCTGCCCGATATGCTTTTCATGCAGACAAGCGGTATAGAGGTAGGCAGTGACCTGCTGATATTCCAAAAGCACACGCACAAGACGGTACTCTCACAACGGGAACAACTGTTTTTACAAGTAGGCAGGGAAAAGGCGGACGCCATAGGCACAATGACCGAATACGCCAACAAATTGTTTACCATGCCGAAAACTACCCTTGCAACAGGTAGCCGCATTGTACAGAACCAATACGGAAAATATGTGCGCAAATACCAATGGCAGGGAAATGAAAATGCCATGTCGCAATATCTCGCTGCACTGCTGAAACTCGACTTTGGCCGATATTTCCGCAAAAGTCTTTTCACAGGGAACGGACAGGGCAGCGAACATATGCAAATGTCCCTTTTCGGGAATGTAGCGATGAAACAAGTAGTAAAAGGTAAACGAGCCTACACGGATGGGGTGGAAGCATGGATGAAAGATGGCGCAATGGTACTGTTTGAGGGCCAGGTGGGTACTATCCAATATCGAAAATCAAGTCTTTATCAAGAGGTAGCCATTGATTTTGTGCCGGTGGACGAGGGTAAGGTCAATACAGATAGGGCGAAAGATTATTTTCCTATACGCAAAGCATACTTTGAACTGTCAATCAAAGAAAGGGAAGAACAAAAAGAGGATAACGGATTGCGTAGAGAGCTGAACGCTCGATACGATGCCTTTGTTGCCAAATGGGGCTGTTTCCACGAGAACGACAACAAGGAGTTTATCATGCTTGACAGCCTCGGCGTGGAAGTCTTTACAATAGAAATGCAGCTTGGAAAGGATTTAGTCAAGTCCGACATCATGCGTGAACCTGTGGCGTTCAAGAAGATAGACCCGAACAAACGGCTGACACCGATTGAAGCGTTGGCAAGCTGCTTGAATTTCTACGGCAGGGTTAATATGGACTACCTGATGCAGTCCACGGATAGTGCCGAGGAAGAAATCATCGGCGACCTCAAAGGTGAAATATTTTACAATCCCGCTATCGGGGAGTGGGAGCACAAAGGCAAGTTCCTTTCAGGCAATGTCATAGCCAAATGCAAGGAGATAGGTTCTTACTTATCCGAACTCACGGACAGGGAAAAAGATTGGACGGAAACTGCTGTAAAGGCTTTGGCGGATGTGACACCCGAAGCGATACCCTACGAGGAACTCGACATTAACATGGGCGAGCGTTGGATTGACACTAAGTTATATGCCGATTTTGCAACTGAACTTTTCGAGACCGAGACAAGCGTAATGTATTTCGATGTGAACGACACCTACATGGTACGTCTGCAAAGTTACTCTCCGGTGGCTTACAACACCTATTTCGTTCGTAACTATAACGGTGAGGATTTGTTTGTTCATGCCCTGCATGATACTGTACCTGAAATCACGAAAGAGATATACCGCAATGGTGATAAGGTGCGTGTACCGGACGAGGAAGCCATACAGGAGGCAGCCACCAAGATACAGGAGATTAGAGACCGTTTCAACCGCTGGCTTGACAGGCAGCCGATAGAGGTTCGGGACGAGCTGGTGAGAGTGTATAATGAGCGTTTCAACTGCTATGTCAGGCCGCACTATGACGGTTCGGCACAAACCTTTCCGCAGCTCTCTTTCGAGCAATTTCCATACGATAGCCTCTATCCCTCACAGAAAGATGCTATCTGGATGATTAAGCAGAACGGAGGCGGTATTTGTTGGCACGAGGTAGGCACAGGTAAGACGATGATAATGTGTGTTGCCGCCTACGAAATGAAACGTCTCGGATTGGCACACAAGCCGCTTATTATCGGGCTGAAAGCCAATGTGCACGAAATCGCCGATACGTTCCGTAAGGCATACCCTACGGCCAAAGTTCTCTATCCGGGCAAGGACGATTTTACCCCTGCCAACAGGCAAGAGGTCTTTTCAAAAATCAAGAACAACAACTGGGACTGCATCATACTCACGCACGACCAGTTCGCCAAGATACCGCAGTCAGAAGAAACCATGATAGATATATTCACGGAAGAGCTTGTCGATGTGGAACGTAACCTTGAATTTTTGGAGCAGTCCACTATGCGTTACCGTAGCGGAAAGATGCAGGAGGGGTTAGAAAAGCGCAAACAGAACCTTGGGGCTAAATTACAAGAACTGCGTATGAAAATCAATAATCGGAAAGACGATGCTGTGGACTTCCACACAATGGGAATAGACCATATTTTTGTAGATGAGTGCCATATTTTCAAGAACTTAATGTTCCAGACACGCCATAACCGTGTGGCAGGTATCGGCAACACCAAAGGCTCTCAAAGGGCAATGAACCTCTTGTTCGCCATTCGTGACATCCAACTTCGTACAGGTCGTGACCTTGGGGCTACGTTTCTGTCGGGTACAGTGGTGGTAAATGCACTGACCGAACTATATGTGATGTTCAAGTATTTGCGTCCGCAGGAGCTTCAACGGCAACGGATTAGCTGTTTCGATGCGTGGGCAGCCATATTCACAAAGAAAACGGCAGATTATGAGTTGAACGTGACAGGCTCGGTGAAGCGCAAAGAGCGTTTTCGTACTTACATCAAAGTACCGGAACTGGCAATGTTCCTGCGTGAGATTACGGATTACCGTACAGCCGACATGATAAATCTTGATGTGCCTGAGAAGAACGTGCGTTTCCTCTCTTATCCCCCGACAATTGAGCAGGAGGAAATGATAGGACGCTTGGTTTCTTTTGCCGGTAGCGGCCAGTGGAAGGACTTGGGGCTTGACGTTCCGCAACCCGACAACCTCGACAAGGCTAAAATGTTGGTTGCGACCAATGTAGCCCGAAAAATGGCTCTTGATATGCGCTTGTTGGGTGACAAGTTCAAGGACGATACCGATAACAAGGCTTCTATCTGTGCGAGGACAATCTATGATTACTATATACGCTCGAATGGTAATCGGGGTACACAGTTCGTGTTCAGCGACCTTGGTACATACAAACCGAACGAATGGAACATATATACCGACATCAAAGAAAAGTTGGTACGGCTCGGTATTCCTGCTGATGAAATACAGTTTATCCAATGCGCCACTACCGAGAGGGCAAGAAAAAAGCTGTTTGAAGAAATGAACAACGGCAAGGTGCGAGTTCTTTTTGGAAGTACGACCATGTTAGGTACAGGAGTGAACGCCCAACAAAGGGCTGTGGCGGTGCATCACCTTGAAATACCTTGGCGACCTGCTGACATGGAGCAACGCAATGGCAGAGCAGTACGCAAAGGCAACACCGTAAAGCTGTGGGGTGGCAATGTGGTGGATATCGTAATTTATGGTACGGAAAAGACCCTCGACGCCTACAAGTTTAATCTGCTGAAAAACAAGCAGATGTTTATCAATCAAATTAACAACGGCACAATCGCCGTGCGCCGTATTGACGAGGGAGGCATGGATGAGGACAGCGGTATGAACTTCGCCGAGTTCGTGGCTATTCTGTCAGGCAATAACGACTTGCTGAACAAGACGAAGCTCGACAACAAGATTATGCAGCTTGAAAAGGAACAGGCTATTTTCAAGAAAGAACGCATCCGTGCCGAACGTAAAATAGCTGCCTGTCAGGAAGAAGTCGAAAAGGCAAAGCGTACTGAGGCCGATTTCAAGAGGGATTTGGAATACATCAACTCGTATAATGGGGCAAAGGCAACCCTGCTTTTAAACTTGCCGCAAGCCAGTACCGAGGAGGTTGGTCGGGAGTTGCACCGTATAGCCAGGACCTACCGCAACGGAGCGTATGGCACAGTTGGCACGTATGCAGGACTGAACTTGTTGGTGCATAGCGAGTATAATATGGACGGTACGTTTGACCGCAATACATTCTTTGTAGAGGGTATAAGTGGATTGAAATACCGATGCGGCCTAAGCGGTGTGCTGCCGCTTGGTTTTGTAGAGTCGGCGCAATATCCGCATGGAGCATTAAGCAAATTGCCCTCTCTTATCGAGAAGCAACAAAAGGCGGTAGAGCGGATAGAAAGCGAAATTCCTACATTGCAGAAAATCGTTTGTCGCCAGTGGAGCAAGACTGATGAGCTGTCAAGGCTCAAACAGGAATGTAAGGAACTTCAGCACAGGATTGATGAAAGTCTGAAAGAGGCCGAACAACCACAGGCTGCCAAACACGAAACTATTGCCGAAGCTGCTTGACATAATCATAATTCAACCGTTCCCTCTGCATGGTCGCGATGACCGGGCAGAGGGATTTTTTTCGCTCCGGTCTGCCGACGGCTCTACTCTTTTATGGCATCCTTTCTCCCTTTATAACCTCCCGATTCCCCGCCGCCACCCGTTTCCCTTTATAGCCCTCATATCCTCTATTTTAGCCCAATAGGGAGAATGGCCTTTCATCACATATCCGTTTTTTTGCGATACGTCATTTTTAGCTTCTATATTGGTGACAATGTGTCACTTTAGCCTTCACACCTCCTAATTGCTTCAATTAAGGCATCTTTTAACTTTGTGAAGGTAATTTTATCCACTCCTTTTGATATACTGATTTCATTACTGACCAAATCTTTCAACTTGAGTAAACAAGGAATATCTGCCTTATATCTGTTTCCTACATCTTGTAAGTCATAGTCAAATTTATAATGATAAGCAAGAAAATTCGTAAAAGTATTTTTACTTTTATTGCTTAGTTTGCAGATAGCATCAAAGAGAGCATTGGCATCTTCAGATGCAAATATAGCACGAAGTTCGTATGTACAACTTTTATCTGGATAAGGCAATCTGTCTATGATTATAAGTTGTTCTACTGTTCCTTCAGTCAAATTACGCAGTGCTTTTTGCATTTGATCTGGCAACTCATTTTTCTTTGATTCTATCTTCTGCAAGAAATAGTCCACAATATCATCCGTTATTGGAGTCTTGGAATCTGTGGTTACATAATTACATCCACTAATAAAAAGCCCTTTTAGCTGATAAAGTTCCTCTAAACTGGTTTGACTATTAATTATTTCTGCTATTCTCACTTTTATTAAAGAGACATAAGCCTGTATAAAATAGAAAATGCCAATAGCGTGAAAATATGATAGATACGCAATACTATAACCAAGTTGATAAGCGTCTTTTATCTCTCTATCCAATATGGACTTTATAGTGTCCTGACAAATACTTTCAAGTTTTTGCTGCTCCATATCGAAAAAGCCGGATAGCATTTCCCAAGGTTTCAATTCTTTTTGCTTATCCCTTATCTCCGTAACAATAAATTCTACAAGTGGAGCACCTGTAATAATATAGTGTATAATAGCCGTAACATACTCCGGATTTAAGACATCATAAATTAGCTCCTTGTTTAAAGAGTGATATTTTTCCCTTAGATGCTGTATCCTTTGCTTATCCTCATTATTATCTTGGAGTAGAGAAATCCGACAATCTCTACTCCAATTACAAATTACCTCTTTGTTCTCACTATTATTATACTCTGCATACACAGCAATAAATGACCCAAGAATATTCTTAAGAAAGATATTATCCTTTTCAACCAGTTCGGGAGGAAGTTTGTTTAAGTGGCTTTTAAAATCATATAAGCATTGTCTCAAAACTCGTAAGTTATCGGATTTTGTACACATAAAACAGGTAATAATGAAATCACGCATTTCTTTCAAATAATCGGATACCGGTACTTCGCCAAGGAAGTATTCGATGGCTTCTTCTATGTCAGGTTGTATTTCAAATTCCCTGCCTATGGTCTTTTCCTTAAACTCATCCCATACAGCCTTGGGAAGTTCTTCAAGGTGGTTCTCATCTCCAATTACGACAACATGACAATTACAATGCTCTACAAAATAGTTGATAAAGCCTAACAATTCCTTCATCTCTATCAGGCACCTTTCGATGTCATCGAATATCAGAAACTTTACACCTTTTATACTGTCGTCTTTCACTTGTAGTAACGACAACGAATCCAGTGTTGCTGAAAATGAACCATCCTCTTTAGAGTCTTCATTAAAATCCATACTTGTCTTGAAGACTACCTTACCGGCTAATTTCAAAATTCCCTTTATGAAACGCCCCGTTTTCGAATAGAAGAAAGGATTTAATTCCCTATCTATAGCTGTCTTGATGTCATTCACGCTATCCATTCCATAGGTCGAAATATAAATGGGCTTTAGCGTAATTTCCCCGTCGGTATCTGCGGTCCCATCAAACCTCTTCTTCCATTCTTTTATAAGATGAGTTTTGCCACATCCCCATTTTCCTTTCAGCATCACGGCATACTGAGGATTGGTATTATCAGCATAGCTGTTTAAAAAATCAAGAATCAAAGTATTCATACCTTTGTTATTAACATAATTCTATTTTAACTCCATTGAAAAACAAAAATGTAGCAATAAGAACATTAAATATTGAAATAGTAAACGACGCTGCAAATCCATTATCACCACATCCACAATGAACAAAGTTAGTGATATTTCTTAATACAATAATATCCAAACAACTAAATTTCATGTTTCTTCTTTGAAAGATCCAATAAAGGCTTGCAGGAATCGTCAGTCTTACCATTGATTGCTTAAATATGCGTCTCCTATCATAATAATATCCGCAGAAAATGTGATGGTGGAGTACATTTGGCGTTTCCTGTCAACATTGTAAACCTCTTTGTAATATACGATATACGCATATTTGAACTCCACGACACGAAAGATTGAATTATCCTTAGTGTTGTAATAAATCACCTTGCCGCTTATCGCTTTGAAAGGACTGTTTACCATTGCTTCAAGAATAGTAGTTTCTCTGGTAGATTCAACGGTTATGGTAATACGTCCGCCAATAACATTTGTCACTGGCCTTCCTTTATTATCTGTCTTGCGGTTAAATTCAATATGTGATGAAATCACTTCTATATCCTTCCCTTGCAAGCACACGGTTGCCTTTAATTCTGCCATGCTGATCTTATTATTTATTATAAAACCAAGACATTTCGCCTTGGTTAAAGCAGTCAGACCGCTTTCAAGACAAGAAGGAGGATATCATATTTCGCAAATATAGAATTTTCCTTTGAACATAACAAACAATCAATTAAATTTATTAACCAGTAAAATAGAAGAAACTCTATTTACAGGCTATCCTCCCTTCTAAGTATTATTTATACAAAGTAGAGAAATGCTTGCAAGTTCAAGATATACCACGAGATTAAGACTTGATGTAATTTTTTCAAGTTGAGAGCCGAGCTATCCGTGTAATAGCTCGGCTTGTTTTTTTAAAATAAGGGAAAGGTTACTTAGGTAGATGATATTTGTCCTTTATATGCTCGGCCACGTGTTCGACTTCTGGGAACAACGTTGATTTGTCTATGCCGAGAGCTTCAAGCTGCTTCCTGATTTTCTGTTTCTGCGCTTTATTGATGATGTACACTTTGTAGCTGAAGTTGAGTGATGCTGGTTGGCTTTTATTGCCATTGATACCATAAAGGAAAAATGCCCCGGACTGCCGGATTATGCGAGGATTGTCAAACATAGGTTTCACGCAAAAGACTCTTTCAATATCCTTTGAGTCAATCACATTTTGGAAATGAGGTTTCTCGTACTTAATTTCATGCAGAAGATATTGGATTTCCTCTTCGGAGTTGAACTCATACCTATCCAGTTCTCTCAAATCTTCGATACTGAAATCTATTGGGCGTTTGGCGATATTAGAAACAACACTGACAGCATCACTGTCGAAATATTTAATATCTGATGTTTGAACTTCGAATCGGAACAGTTTACCATCAACGGCATCATTCTCGCACGCAAAATACAGAGCTACCAAAGGATTTGTAGTAATATCCAAGAGGCGTGTCGGCAAGGAGTAATGCTGCATCTTGACCAACTTCTCAAAGGTAGATGTACACCCTTTGAAATCAGCCGGACTTTGAGCGATAATATCTCTGAAAATTCTATTTTCATTTTGGATTAAGAATTTCTCTCGATAGATGGAGGGAATCAATCCAAAACTCTTATCTGACTGTCCTCGATAAAAGATATGGTAATCCATATCGTCCTCTAATTCATCTTCAAGTTTCTCGAATAGAGTCCGGATGCTACCAATACTTGATGAATCACTCTCCGGTGTATAATTATATGCCTCGTATGAAATCTCCCACGGACGTTTTCCAAGAGTCTTGACTATTTTTTCTGACAACTCATTATATGATGCAAAACTATCATAAGTGTAGCCCAGTTTTTTACTTCTTAGATACGATGAAGTGTTGGAGTCCAAAGGAACATATCTTTCTGGATTAGCGTAGAACAGAACAATACTGAGCTTTCCCTTTCCGACACTTTTAATGTTCAATGCCGTTTGAAAAAGCCGTTCATCTACTTTCCCTTCTTTTACCTGTCCGAACAATTCCCATAATACATTTATATCATTGTTGCCCCTGATTGTCTTCCATGGGAATAGATGCACTTTCATGGGATGTGTGGTCGGGATACCTGATACATCTGTTGGTTCTGGACACCTAAAATTTAGCCTGCGCCTTAAATCCTGTAAGATTTCGACCCTTTTTTCATCGGAGTGAAACTTGTTGAGATACGCCAAGAATGTGAATGGGTCTATTTCTTGCAGTGTGATCTCTTTACCTTTTTCTGTACCATCGCGAAAACCGGTAATACCTATATCTTTTAGTATAGATATAAGTTCCGGCTGGTTATTCTGTTTTCCAAGTAGCCAATCGGATAATTCTTTATAGAATGGTATCCATGTAAATTTTTTACTCATTTTTTATAGGTATAATAGACAATATATCAAATAAGGTTTTAGATGTATTAATTTCAATAACCCTGTTCCTTATTCTATATAAACTTTAATAAATGTAACGTATCATTCAATTCCAAAAATCGGTTGAACTTCTTTTGATATTCAATTCGTCAATCTTCTCATTTATCGTTAATTGTGCTACCATAGTGATATGACTGTCAGCGAGTAACATGATTCTGTTAATTATATTATCTTTTTAAATCTGTATTCTCTTTTTTGGGAATAACATACCTATCTTTTGACCCTGTACTTAAATGCTTCAGATCATTTAAGTCTGCGATATACAATAACTCATTAAATGTTTTTCCAACAGGTGGTATGCATGTTGACAAATCACAGTCTTCAAATCCAACGTAATCACCGAATATTGATTTGGAAAAATCAACATAATCTAAGGGCTTTATTTCTTTTTTAATTTTGTGATACATTCCATTGAATGTTACATCTTCTAATTTCCCAATAAATTTGCATTTTAAGAATGAAGCATCGTTAAAATTTATATTTTTCAATTTGCATTTTTCAAAAATACAATCTTCAAAAACAGGAAACCAAAAATGTTGACCTCTAAAATCACATCTAATAAACTGACATTTTTTTAATATACCACCATCTGCTCCGATAGGAACATTTCTTAAATCAATATCTTTAAATTCACAATTAATAAAATTGCAATTCCATAAGCCGATATGATTAGTATTACATTTATAGAACAAGCAATTTTTAAATGTTACTTTCTCAAATGAAGTATTTTCAAAGTTTGTTTCTGTAAAATTATAATACTCAAAGAGTACATTTTCATATTTAGTATACTCTGCCCATGAATAATTTATATATTTTGTATCCATAATTCTTTTTATGTAGTTGTTTTACCAAAATATTCCTGTACCATCACCATATTTACCATCATATTTAGTTTGATGTGTACCTCTATTCCAATCAGTCTCAGTTGTTAAATCCCAATATTCGTCTTTGCTATATACATCTGGACCAAATTTACCTCTGGGAGTTGTTCGAACACCAGCTTCCTTTAGCATTCTATCAGCTTCTACTTTTCTTTTAAATAAAGTATCCACTTGAGTTCCCATATACATTTTCTCCTTTTTTCCTGCCATCATTTCATGATAAGCTTTGATTTTAGGATTTGTACTTGCAGCAGCTCTATCTAAAGATCTTTGTATTGATGCTGTTTGTTTCTTGCTTAATTTTGCTTCTTTTATAGCTTCATTTGCTAATTCATTAAGCCTTTGCGTTATCTTACAATCCGATAGTCCCCAAAAGTCAATCCAGGCGTTTACGTCCTCGACATATCCATAGAGTGTCGGGTTATTTCCCGCCAATCCAATCGGGTCTGAAGAAATGTACATCCCCATATCTGGTGAGTAGTACCTGAACCTATTGTAATGCAATCCCATTTCTTCATCCTCATACTGTCCTTGATGCCTGAGTGGGCAGAAGTACTACAATAGCTCCAAACGTATGGTAGGTGTTCGGGGAATCACCGAACACCTACGCACTATGAATGTCTTACATATTTACCTATAGACGGAACTTCCTTGTTCTGAACGTGCATTTCATAACTTCAAAATTTATACAATACATTTAAATGCTATAAATAATTTTACTATATCCATTAGTGTAAGACTGCTCAATTGTGCTTAATTCCCCATCATTGTACTTAAATAGAAAGTCGCATTCAATAAATTGATTAGATGTGTGCTCTTTTGCTTTTCTATGTACATTGAGTATCTCATCTGAAGAGTTACAAAAATAAGTGTCAATTCTATAGCCATACTTCCCAAAATTATATAACGCATCAATAAGTTCGGTTTTAGATAGAACTACCATTGTAATATTTTGCAACAGAGGAATTCCTCCAACATACTTATATATAGTAATTTTAGAGTCGATATAACTGACAAAAGAATAGTTACATATTTCTGGCGTTATATGTTCTATTACTAAAATAATCCTTCCATCATTGTCAAAACCATATTCCATTATTTTGTTTATCTTAGCGGGTTTGTTTTTGAGGAGTCTTCCTTTACGGAAGCCGTCTATTTCGTTCTCAAATGGGTATATATTATAATACCAACCTTTAGAATATACTGTCCGTTTTACACGTTCAATGTATTCGTTAAATAGAAACCCAAAGGATTTCTCATAATCTTGAAAATCCTTTTCTAATTGTTGTATTTTTATGTTTTCTTTCATTAGAATCTTATACTTTTTAATTTTTGTCTAAATTCTTCTTCACTTTTAGTCGGACTTAAGATATCATAAATAGATTGTTTATATTGTTCTGTATGAACTCTACTATGAGCTATTTCATCAATGGCAAATTGCTCTTTAACGGAAGAACTTCGTGGCAAAAAGATACCATTATCAGCATCATTTATATCTATACCAAATGCTTCCATTTTACCTCTAAGACTAACCATCCTCCAATCATTTGAATTAGACAGAACTATATGGTGTGCTGCATTGGGATAAGGTGGCTCTACTTTTCCAGCGGCGATCATGTTAGCTCGTAATTTTTGTGCGTCCTTAGAGCAATCCAGTCCCCACGGATCCATCCACGTATTCACATCCTGCACATACCCATAGAGTGTCGGGTTGTTACCCGCCAGCCCAATGGGGTCAGAAGAAATATACATCCCCATATCCGGCGAGTAGTACCTGAACCTGTTGTAATACAGTCCCGTTTCTCCATCCTCGTACTGTCCTTGATAGCGGAACGGCACGAGCGTTCGGTCCCCATGACATTCCGCCACCCTGCCGTACACATCCAGCAGCATCTCCCAGACAAGCTCTCCCTTGCTGTCGTATGCCTGCGTCGGCGTACCGAGGTAGTCATGCACTATCGTGTAGCGTTCCCCGTCCGTGACCTTCGCCACAGGCGTGAACGATGTTCCGTCATACACCCATGTCACAAGGTTGTCCGGCTTTTCCATGCCGTCGTATTCCTCGCGCCCGGTCTCGTCCGTGACGAGCTTCGGCCTGTCGGCTTCCTCAATGTCCCATTCATGCAGCACCACGTTGCCGTCCCAGCCGAAACGGTGCACACTGTTGCCCGTCCTCTTTGACACCCGTCTGCCGAGGGCGTCATAGCCGAACGTGACCGTCCTTCCGTCGGGAGTCCTCACCCCGGCAAGCATACCGTTGGCCTGCCACTCGTAGCAGGTGTCGCCCGGCTGCCAGCAGGCGAACGGAGTGGTTTCCTTGCTGCCGTTATCGGTATCCACATCGTCCGCAGAGAACAGCATACCGAGCCATCCTTTCTTTCCGGTATGCCCGTTTTCCGGAACGGACACATCCCTGCGGCTCTTGTGTACGAGGTTGCCCTCGCAGTCATAGCGGTAATGGTACTCTCCGTCCCACAGCAGACGTCCGCCACGGTCATACTCGCGTCCCTT
>NZ_JBDFXP010000072.1:0-15329 GCF_040911965.1 Phocaeicola sp. RTP21359st1_B8_RTP21360_211022 | reverse complement strand
CGCAGCTTAAAGAAAATGAACAGATTTGTATAGTGATGAACAAAAAAGAGGTGCATCGTGCATTACGACACACCTTCTATTAAATTGAATTAGCTTAATATTTTATTTAATAATTGGAACAGAACTCGGCTTTCAGGAGATGAATATTCTTTTTTACTGGTCAGATTTTCTAACAGAATATATTGTTTTAGTACATATAGATAATAGAAATCATGTAATGCTATTATAGTGGCATTGGTTAATGTGTTTTTAATGTGTTGGATGACAGTTGATTTTCCACAGTAATTACTATTTTAATATCAACACATGTTTCATAAACAGGCCTCGCAATTGTTTTGCATATAATAAAATTGTTCGTTAGATGAATTCCTAAAAAGAAAGCGAAGAAAGAATTACTCCGTTGCCGGAAGCATCATTTGTATATTTTGCAAATATACCTTCTGTTTGGAGCAGCAAGAATTGTGATATAATTTATCTTGAGTATAGAAATACCGGGAGGATTATTGTTACATAGCCTGAAAGATATAAATCTTTCATACCAATCATAAATCAGGCTCAAAACATGGATGATCATCTGTTCATTCGCAGGTGGAAATGCTGAGATTATCTTCATTTTAAATGCCTCAGCGATAAAATCCGGTTGTTCCTTTTCTCCTTTCATCTATCGCTGAAACTCCCTGCCCATAGGCGTTCCGGCTATGAAGGGGCTCCTGTCATTGCTCTGTCAGCCTCCTTTCAGCCTGCTCTTTCACATTTTTTGTGAAGGAATAAAACGATACGGGCTGAAATGGAAGTGAGGGGAAATGGTTTCAGATTTAACCGGCTGATTTTCTGTGCATATTACATAAGATGACAGGATGAGGGGAAAAGGGAGCGTATCGGATTAGTGGGGGAGTAATACACGGAACAGACTAGGTCTGTAAGCTGAACAGGCTAAGTCTGTGCACTGAACAAGCTGGCGTGTTTTAAAAACGTATAGTTGTTTTTTAAAAGCCTGAAGATGTTTTCTTAAAAGTTGAAGACGTATTTTTTAAAGCTCAAGGTGTATTTTAAAAACATAAAGGCGTATTCAACAATAACATTAGTAACGTATAAGCCCCAACATTAGTAACGTGTCAGCTCGTATGTTAGTAACGTGTAAGCCCACACGTACATAAGCATCGGGTCACACATACGCAAGCATCGGCCTACACATACGTATGTATTGCGCCCTGTATCCATTGAATTTTGCACCAAGTTCCATTAAATCTTGCACCAAGTTTCATCGAATCCTGCACCAAGATCTGCCATATTTCCGCCCCCTCTTGACAAACGCCTTTTTATGTTGTATATTTGTAGTTTGCCAAACTTAAAAAAGTAACTCATGAATGTATTCGCTACTCTCAAAACAGTCTTCTTCGGAAGCAAATTCCTGTCAAGCCCTGTTCCTATTGACGGAACACCGCGTCGTGATCTCGTATCCGCTCTCAACGGGCTGATGCCGCTTTGCCGGACTATACCCGGCGTGCGTCTGGCGCTGGATATCCGCGAGGGCCAAGTAGTTCTGGCATTGAACTGGACTCCGCGCACCGACGGGAATGCTCCCACGGGCAGTTACCACTACATCGTGTCGGACGAAGACGGAGTAAGAGAGATGGCCGACTCACAGGTTCTTCTCACTGAAAACGGTAAGGATAACCTGCCGGGGAGTATGGACGATTCTCGGACACATCCGACAGTCTCAACTGAAAAGACAGAGAAGGATTCCGCTCACTTGAAAAAAGATGTTCAGAAAAAAGCGGAACCAATCTCCTCAGAAGATACTGGCAAGAAAGCGAAATCACATACCCTGATGCAGGAAGTGACCGCTTTCCTCACCTCCCGCTACCGCTTCCGGTTCAATGTGCTTACTGAAGAAACTGAAGTGGCAAGTGTAGAAAACAACATTCCCGATACTCATCTGCGTTACACCAAAGTGGACGAACGATGGATGAACTCACTAAGTCTGGAGGCTATTGAAACGGGCATAGACTGTTGGGACAGGGACATTCAACGCTTTGTGCGCTCACGCCGCATCAGTGAATACCATCCCTTTACTGCCTATTTTGAGCAGCTTCCCGAATGGGACGGCACGGACCGGGTGTCCGCGTTGGCACGCAGGGTGTCCGACGACCCGGTATGGGTGAACGGTTTCCACCGTTGGATGCTGGGACTCTCTGCCCAATGGATGCAGCTCAATCCGGATAACAACCGCGCCAACAGTGTGGCTCCCCTGCTGGTGAGCAGTCGCCAGGGATTGGGGAAAAGTACGTTCTGCCGTCTGCTGATGCCCGATAGGCTGAAATCCTACTACACGGAAAGTTACGACCTAAGCTCCCCGGCATCCGCCGAAGCCAAGCTGGCTGCCTACGGATTAATCAACCTGGATGAATTCGACAAACTAGGTGCGTCCAAAATGCCTTTGCTGAAGAACCTGATGCAAGCCTCCGCACTGAATATCCGCAAGGCTTACAAACACAGCGCTTCATCGCTTCCCCGTATTGCCTCGTTCATCGGCACCAGCAACCGGGAGGATTTGCTGGTAGACCGCACCGGCTCACGCCGCTTTCTTTGCGTCAGTCTGAAGCATGCCATAGACTGCACCACGTCCGTAGAGCATAAGCAATTGTACGCCCAGCTTAAAACAGAACTTCTATCCGGTGAACGAAGCTGGTTCAATAAAGAAGAGGAACAGACTATACAGCAACATAATGCCCTATTCTACAAGCATGTACCCGAAGAAGAGGTGTTCCGCCTTTGCTTTCGCTTTGCTACAGAAGAGGACAATCCGCAGGAAGTGCTTAGCCTCTCCGCCACCCAACTGTTTGAACGTATGAAGGCCGCCCATCCTTCGATCATGAGAGGGATGACCGCCTACAGCCTGAGCCGTATCCTGCCCCAGCTGGGCGAACGGGTACATACCACCAAGGGAAATGTATACCGGGTGGTAGAATGTTAACTTTCAATTAATTGAGAATTTATCTATGGAAATGAGATTCCCGGTATGGAAGTCGATTAGACGCATTCACACTCTCAAGCATATATTGTCAAGAAGTGTGAATGCCCTTTTCTAGTATATGAATGGGTCATCCGGCATCATAATGAGCGCTGCATACCAAACGTATTTTATATTTCACCGTACTCCCTGCCTGTAAAAATTTGGATGAGGTTTTAAATCCGAATGCATATATGCTCCCGTTATGATCATATACATACCGTTTCTCAATATCCAATAACGGGTCTCCGTTTCTTAATCCCTCTATGGTTTCATTCAGTTCATCCAGTGATGATCCGCTGAACGTCTTATGCAATATTTTTGCCTCCTCTTCAGTCGGAAGATGCCATCCGTCTGCTTCCTCCTCCTGTATGATATTCCGCACATCGGAAGCGAATCCACTCCACTCATCCAGACTCATCAACAAAATATCCGCCCCTGTGGAACTTGCATTCTCTATGCCAGCTACAATACCGCCGTTCCAGATACCGCCAATTTCGGGTAGCCCGGAAAGATCCGGATTAATGGAAGGCGGCTCACTACCGCCATTACCTTCATCAGCACCGCCAAAATTGAATTTGATGTCTATCGGAGCCTTCCATTCACCTGATATCAAACTGCCCCCTACCGTGACATCACCCGAATAGCTGCCCCCGATATTCAATGGCACGTTCGCTTCCGGCTTTCCTTTGAAAGTGTATCCAAACGTCTTTGTCTGACTATTATCTTCCAAGGTTATGGAAAAAACGGTCTGAGAGCCGCTCCCCGGAAAAATATAAAAAGGCTTTGCACTCCAAATTCCACCCGGCTCAGACTCACAAATAATTTCCGTACTCTTGTCTTTGCCGGAATACTCCCTTGTAAACGACAGGGAAGAATATAAAGGCGAAATCTGCAAACTCACCTTTTTAACGTTTGCCGGTATATCTTCCAAACTGATATTGACTAAAGATACAGCATAATAGAGGGTTACAGAAACAGATATATTTTTCTTATTGGCAATTGTCACAGTTGAAGTGCCCATCATTAGCGCGCGTGAGCTTCTGTTATTTTCTTTCATAACAATTACATCATCAAGGCTAGGATCTTTCGGAACGATATATTCTTCTCCCAAACCGGCTATTGCAACAATAGTATATCGGGCAGGAGGTAACTTCATTTCAATCTGGGCGTTATCTGTCATTTTCAGACTGGCAGAACAGCTGCCGTCCTCTGCAAACGCATAGATATAGGCCGGATAATTAATCTGGGATTCTCCGCTAGACCTGGCAGATATCTTTAAAGGAAGATTTGTTTGCGAGACTCCGTCTTCATCGTCTTCTTCATCATACATCGGGCGTTGGCAAGAAACAGCAGACAGTAGCAATAGAAACAGAAGCACCTTTAATTCGGTTAATCTATAATTCATAACATATTATTTGTTTGTGGGTTTATTTCTTCTCCATTTATAACTATATCCTCTTCTTCATTTCCCGGAGTCCAACCCGAAATACTTCCTCCCGTTATAATTACATTTCCGTCTTTTACTACAATATTGTATTTATGAATACATCCGGACAATAAGCCCGGAGACAGGTCGTCTCGTCGTGTTATGTAATATTTGTTGTTACGGGTATATTCAATGGTGAGATTAACAGAATGGTTTTTCACGGCTTTCGGATCAATGTTTCCGTCATTCTCGCCCCCGTTCAGGATAAAATAAAAAGAAATATCCTGATTGTTCATGGTGTGTGACGGAGTAATCTGGAAGGTTTCCTTGGGAGTTTCGCTGATGGTGATGCTGTTCGTTTCAAAGGAGTAGTATCCTTGGGTCGTCAACCCATTTCCTTCAAGTCTGATTTTGTCAATAACGGCCTGTGCCATATCTCCTTCACCCTTTATGTTTATCTTTAATAGTGACAAAACGTGCTTAAATGAATAATCACCCGAAAAGGCCACATTGCCAAGGTCGGTATCGTAGGAAAGCTTCCTGGATGCTACTAGAAAGTCATATTGGTCAATATTTTCCCAAGTCCCGTTCTGGCTGTCGAGAGAAGGCATTTTTATATTTTCCTTACTTTCGGCTTTGGAACCGGAGTGGGGATAATATGCGTAAAAAGTATGTTCCTGGTTTTTATCTTTCCAAAAGACACTCTTTTCTGTAGTCCAGGAAGTTCCATCGAATATCCAGCGGACGGCACTGTCATTGTCCATAAAAACACCTATATCATCGGTTTTACTAAAACTAGCGATGGCTTTTTCATGATCTTGCAAGTAGCGTGCTCCGGAAACTGTTTTCCCGATTCTTGCCATAATGGATACCGTGTACTCTTTTTCTTGTGATTGCTCTAGTTCCTCACTACCTTGGCAGGCAGAGAAGTACATGATCGTCAATAGCGATACATACAGTGATCTTTTCATTCTTTTATTTTATAATAGTGAGGGACAAAACATCAGCTTATCCGTTAAAATTAAAATGAGGACAAGTTGAATTGGTTGAGGATTAAAGCATGTCTGCTTATTGTCGGTAAGAAATTAAACTTGTGTTCGGCTGCGAAAATAATTCATTCTTAGCAAAAAGAAAAACAAAATGATAAAAAGATGAAAATTAAATGTGTTATGCCGGCAACAGCATAAACATTCTTACCGGTATATTCCCATAAAAAATAGTGGAAGGCAATCTTTTGTTTAACGCTTTAGGCTGACTATGACTAAATCTTACCTGTAAATTATTTCCTTCCATTCTTCCACAGTACGTGTAAGGGAAGAAAAATTCACCCCGATACAGACTATTTTACGGTTATCGGTCAAATAAGATCGGGCATAGCCTTTCTCTGCTATTTGCTGTAAAGCCTCCTCTGCTGTTCCGTCCATCTTGAATTCGAAAATGTAAACATATTCGTCCATTTCCAATATGCAGTCCACTCGTCCGAAGCTCTGGCGATTCTCACAATGGATTGCACGGCAATAAACTCCTATCAAACGGAGAATCAGATAAAAAGTGTATTGGAAATGTTTCTCAGTCATATCCAATTCCTTCAAGGAAGCGTGAGAGTCATACGGGATGCTTGCAAGAAAGGCGGTCAGAGAATCACAAAAAGCTGAGGTGTTCCCTTGCTCAAGGCAAGTAACAGCATCGATAATCCAACTGTTGACCTCTCCACCTCCGGGTTTCAAATAATGTGCTGCCAATACGGACAAGAACCCTTTACGCACCTCATTATTGGGAAAATCGAGCAGATAAGTTCCCATACGTCTATTATATTCTTTAATAGTGAGATATCCGCTCTGATAAATCATGGGTAGAGGCTGTTCCACATCAGCCTTATAATCCACAAACAAAGAGGGAACATAATAACGTCCGGCAAGTTCGTTTATCTGCTCGCGGCTGTGTTGCAGCAGACGAACCAAATAGGTGGGAGTACCTGTAGAGAACCAGTAATCACGAATTGCCATACTGTCAAAAGCATTAAGAATGCTGAACGGATTGTAAATGTCGGTCATCCTCTCTCCAAAATGATATCCGTCATATTGCCGTCTGAGAAGTTCCTTCATTTCTTTCACTGTGTACTGATATTTAGCAGCCAACTGTATGGTGGGTTCTTCGAAAAATGCTTCCAGCTCATTCTGGGTGATACCGCACAAGGCTTCGTACCGTTCATCCATACTGATATCCTTAGGCTGGTTAAATCCACTGAAAACACTTACTTGGGAAAACTTTGTTACTCCGGTCAACAATACGAATCTCAAGTATTGATCGGCTCCTTTAAAGGTAGAATAAAAGGATTTCAATATTTCCCGGTTATGGTTCTCCAACAGAACTTGCTTTCCATAATCATCATAAAAACAAGCTTCCGTATCTAATACATCCAAAATAGGTTTGTCATATTCATCAATCAGAACCACCGCACGCCGCCCTGTCTGTTCATAAGCCCGGCGAAGTATTTCAATGAAACGGGTTCCTATGGTTGTATAATTGGGATTCTTGCCATAAATATCTTCCCAGTTCCCTAAATAGCCTTCAATGGTAGCCTCCAGAATTCCGGGTTGTGTATACAGTCCTCCATTAAAGTCTATACGGAAGATAGGATACTCATACCAGTCCTTTTCCAATCCGTCGATTTCCAGTCCGGCAAACAAATCTTTGCGTCCCTGGAAATAACAGGCAAGGGTACTTACCAGCAGGCTTTTGCCAAAACGGCGTGGACGGCTCAAGAAATAAGTCTTGCCTTGTGTTACCAAGTTGTAAATCAAACCGGTCTTATCCACATATACATAGCCATCTTCACGGATTTGGTCAAAACTCTGTATTCCAATAGGGTATTTCATATTTTGTTGCGGTTCTAGAATGAATGATAAAACAAAGATATTAGTAAATGACAAACAAAGCAAATAAAGGATTTGTTTTTTCTGCTTATGACAAGTTTTTCCGTTTCCTATTAATGGATAATCACCTGTTTCTGTCCATATATATTGGCATTCTGTCCTTTAAAGGATACTTTGAAAAGTATTTAGAATCTATCTATTCTGCAATAAGATATACTTCTTCTGAATTTGCTATATCATTGTTTATCAGTGTTATACATGTTCTCTAATGTGTATTAATATCTTTATACCATTGTAGTTTTGTATATTCTTCATTCAAGTCATTAAGTTCTCTCTGCATGATAAAAGTGGTCATACCTGAAAAGGCGGTGATAGGGAATGTTCCTTCTTCCGTAGCATAAAAAGGAGTATTTCTTTTGTAAACCACACATTGGCTGATACATTCTTGAAGTGCATTGTATGTATTTTCATCTGATAATGATTGATAATATTGAGCGAAATCAAAAAAATAGAATGGGGCTTTTAAAACTCCATCATAATTTTGAAGGTTACCGACCGGGAGAAAAGAGCCGGATGCTTCTGTATTGATCTGTCGTATCAAATTCGCTAAATTTGATAATCCGGCAGTTTTTATTATGCTAATGGTAGCAGAACGTTTATCGCCTTCCATCAAATTCCAATAATGAAAATAATTTTCTGCAAATCTTTGCAAATCAGCATTTTCTTCAAGCAGACAGGAAATACTGCCGGCATAGATAGGAGTAAATCCCGGAGATACTACTGGGGCAGAGGAAGCCATGATATATGCTGCTTTATTTCTTAATTCATAAGCCACCTCAATACCTGCCATATTACATGCTTCAAAGATTATGAATTCAAATAAATGGTCCGGGAGGGCCATGGCAAAATCTGTTATTTCCATTTCATTGTCATTATCGATGATGATAGACCGCGAGCCATTAACCAATGTATGTGGAGGAAGCCAGCCACTGCCATGGGAAAACACGATTAGACCGTAGCTTTTAGCAGGATAAAGCCGAGTTACGTCGTTTATAACTCGTTTAAGCACTTGGGGGGAGGCTGAGTTTTCTTGGTCATAGGTATGTATGGTAATATAGCCTTTCTCACTTTTTCCATCAATTTCCATCAATCGTGGAGAGTCCTTAAATGGTGTATCCTGATACACTATTATATTTCCATCTGTCCCGTCTTCCCATCCATTTTTAATTTGAACAAGTTTGTCATAGGTTTCGGCATCAAGATTATTATCTCCTCCCAGATAAACCAATAGTGTCCGTGCAGGTAAAACAACAGGGGTGTCATTTTCTTTATGACAGCCACATACTAATAACAGAAAACAGACAGCATATATATACTTCATACACAATATAATTGGATAAACGATTATAAAAACTAAAAGAGGGGAACATTTTGCCCCCCTCTTTTTTTATAAACAATGAGCGTATTAATTACTTGTCATTGTGCTTCTTAACTTGGATTTGGATAGTTCCAACAGAATGTCCACGATCATTCTTCCAAGTATGGTCGCAGATACCGCCCCACTTGTGATTTACACAAACTTCTACATCAATAGTAAATGGTTGAGCAATATCTTCACCATTGTTGATCCATGTGATAGTCTGGTTAGCATTATCAAGTTTGATCTTCTTCATGTTTTCAGCATCCAGTTCACTTCCGTCAGCAAAGTATGCCTTAGAAACCTTGAAGTTAACAGTTGTATTAACATCGAATACATTACGGTCAACTACCAGTTTCTTTGACCAACCAGCTTGATCACCTGTCTGAACCAAAGTATTATTCTTAGCCATATCTTTGTGATCATAGATAACATGGTTGTTATTGAATTGTGCCTGAGCACCTTCAGACCACAGATAATCTGACAAGAAGAATGCATCCTTCAATGATACTGTATTTTCAGCTTCCTGATACTTGTCATACAAAGGACCTGCTTCGTAAGCGTGGAATACCATCGGAGTTACAAATGCAACTTCAAATTCATCGATAACCACTGTAGAACGTCCATTTTCAGGAGCAGGAGCACCAGTATAAGTAGTAGTATGATCTTTAGCCCAAGGAGTATTGTTTACCATATTGATAGTATCGCAAGAGAAGTTATTGTAATCTTCTTTAGCATACTTGTTATGAGCATTGGCTTCCTTGTTGCAAGTACCATACAATCCGTCAACATCTTCATTGAAGCTTACTACAGCACGCATTTTGATCTTCTTCAAATCCTTAGCGTCAGCAGCATTGATCCAAGTACGTCCTTCGTCTGTTGCCTCCAAAGCGATATACCACTTGTTGTCTTTACCTTGATACAAACGGATACCGGAATTGTGACCATCAGCTATCTTAGATGCGTTATTATGCTGGTCAACCAATTCGAATGACAAGGTAGCTCTAGCCCAATCCTTATCATGAGTCTGACCCTTATAAGGATTATAGTTGATCAAATCGAATTCGTCATTCAATACTGCAACCATTTCATAAGTTGTAGGAGTATCAAAGTTATCGTATCTACCGTGAGCAATGAAGTAAGAATCATCTACCCAGTTCAACTTAGTCTTTTCAGGAGCAACTACATCCGGATACTTCACATTGATAGTATAAGTAACATGGATGTCAGATAATCCCTTATGATCAGCATTTGGCTTGTATGTACCCTTAACAGTGTAAACGTCGTGATCGTCATGACGAGAGAATGCTGTATTCTTCACTGTAACGAACAACTGATTGTATTCTTCAGGTTTAAAGTTCGGATCTAATGAATAGTCTGCATTATCTTTTCCATCCCATGCATATACAGCGTGTTGTTTAGCCTCATCTGCTGTTGCAAATTCAGGAACGAAATCATAAGTCTTACGGAATTCGTCTTTACTCAACTGTACATCTTTATGGTTGAATATCTTATCCATATCCATGTCAAGAACTTGATTGATATGTTTCAGAGTAACATCTTTTGTTTCTGTAATATTAATTTCAGGAACAACTGTCTTGCGTACAATGTGAATCTTGATGATTGCTGTTTTAACTACATTACCATTGTCTTCACCCGGTGCTACCAGTTTCACACGAACAATAGGAGTTCTGTCTATAGCAGCTGTGTGGCTGGCATCAGTTTCTGCGCCCCAAATCGGGTCCGGAGTTTGTTTTACTGTAGCAACACCATCTTTGGTAACATCCAAATAACGTTTTGTCTGGTTAACGCCATCATAATAGAAGTCAACCGGTTCAAACACCAATGAATAGTCATCAAAACCATTCTCCATCAAAGGATACTGAGCGTCTTGGGCTCTACCCATACGTTTGTCAAAGAATGAAGTTACGATGTCCTTCAAATTTTTTGAATGTCCATCACCTGTATAGTTCAATTCTACAACAATACGTTCTGCATCATCTTTAGATTCAGCATCTCCTTTATATAACTGGTTTTCAGCATTGGCTTCGAACTTAGCTTTATCTGCTTGATAAGCCTTCAATTTAGCCTCTTCAGTACCGGTCGGATTCAAGGTGTTAAGATAATATTCATCTTTGATGAATTCTCTATAATTTACCTTGTTAGGAGCAATTGCATTTTTAATCTGAGCAGGAGCGTTAGTTTGGTCAAATGCATCAGCTACTTTAACCAAATGTACGTTTTTCTGCAAAATTACTTCATGCTTGGCGGGAACAAAATCAGAATGAACGATTTGGTCATTGTTCTTAATTCTCAATGAATATACTGTTCTTTCGTCCAGATTAGATTGTTCAGCAAAAGCCCAGTCCTTTACACGGAAGTTTAACATACCATGTCCTTCTTTATAAGATTCAACGGTAATTTTTCCATCAGTGTACAGTTTTTGTCCAGCGTTGAACAATTCCCAATTCTTGTTATTCGTATTGTAGTTCCATATTTCAGCAGTATCACGAACAAATCCTACCACTTCCATATCTTTGAATGATACGCTGTTAGGATTTACCTGATACTTCACGTCTGCCTTACCTGAGTAAACGATTTTAAATGTGCTAAAGTTATTTGTACCCCAATCTGCACCTGTAATCTCTGTTTTACCTGCCACACTATCAGTAACGATGGTAGGGAAATGGATTCTGGCAGCTTCACCTTCAGAAAGGAAAGTAGGGATAAACTTAACTCCGCTAACTACAGAAGTAGCTTTAGGCATACTGATAGTCTTTTTAGTGCCATCAGCATAAGTAATAACTAATTCATAAGCTGATTCACCTTCTTCTACTGATACTACATAATCATCAGCAGAAGTACCTGGAGTACCCGGAGTACCTGGTTTGCCCGGTTCACCTTGTTCTCCTTTTGCACCATTGTATAATTTAATGGTCTCTCCATCACTGAATTTGATTTCATAACCACCATTACCATCAGTGAACGGAGTACAGCTTTCGACATATTTGCCTGAGCCTACTTTGTCTTCAAGGGCCTTGATTGCATCTTTCACATTGGATATTTCTTGATCCAAGCGGTCGATGTCGTCATCGTAATCCTTACAAGATACAAATGTTCCTGTTGAAGTGACCATAAGGGCTCCAAACAGGATTGCACTTAAAAATTTTTTGTTCATAATAGAAAAACTTTAAATTTATAAATTTAAAAACTCAAAATGTTATTGTTATAAAAGGACTTTAAATCTTTTTCTGTGTCCGGATGGTGCTTTATATAGGAACTGCAAGGGAGATGCGCCTACAATTTTATGAAATGCGGCATAAAAAACGCTTTGGGATGCAAAACCACACTTCCTAAAAAGAGAACTGGCTGAATACGTACCCTCTAGTAATAAGGACTTTGCATACTCAACACGATACTTGTTAAGGAGCTGCTTGAAATTGCATCCGAAGTAGTTGTTCACCGCATTACTCAGGTAGGTCGTATTCGTGCCGACTATTGAACTAAACTTTTCTAAAGAGAGTTTTGAATCCAAATATACTTTTCTGATTTCTAGGTTATACAAAATGCTTTTATAGATCTCAAAATCAACTTTTCTTCCGGGCGCTCCTTTCTCGGTAGACAGTGTATTCCACTGCCGTTCTGCATCTTTAAACAGCTTTTCTTTCTGCGTTGTAGTAGAAAGCTCATTGCTTTGCGTTTGAAATAGAGCATCCATATTTTAGTCAGTTTCTATAATAGCCATAATTTCATCGGACAAAAGTACCCATTTTACTCTATTCTGCAAGACTTTCCACTAAAAATCTTTATAAAATACAGGAATATTTTAAGAAATAGGAATATCTCTATATTCTTTACCTTACAAACAACCATAGAAAGCCCCATAGACCTATTAAAACAAGACATTACTTTCACTATACACCTTAATATAATAGCATAAGTACGCCGAAGAAGTTAAACTTATAACAGTCAAAATATAGCTTAGTTTCTATAAAGCGGAATCCAGAACTTGTAAATTATCCCTTTATTCAACAAAACAAACCAGAAAAGAACAAAATAATCCAATATAAATATGTCATTCATTTTCTAATTAAGAATTATTCAAATTCCCTAAACATGGGATTTTTTTTGTTCACCACTAAATATATTTTAACTAATATAGCTTACCGTATCACTTCTATTAACTAAAATAGAAAAAAAGATATTTAACAATCATTTTTTACATTCATATAAAGACAATTTTTATCACCTTTACACATCTTATCTATATATTTGGCTACCTTTGGACAAAAGTCACTATATTTGCGTTTATGAAAACATATACAAGCAATCACATCATATTTTTTTCGCCTACACATACGTCTGCGAAAATAGCCCGTGCCATCGGAGAAAGTATAGGTATGGGCAGAAGAATAGAAATAGATCTCACTACGGATGAGAATAGTAGCCCGATAGAAATCAAAGATTCTATCACGATCATTGCAGTTCCTGTGTATGCAGGCAGGGTAGCCCCAATAGCATTGCAACGGCTACGAAGATTAAAAGGCAACAATGCTCCGGCTATCTTAGTCGCTGTATATGGTAACCGCGATTACGAAGATGCACTGGTCGAATTGAGAGATGAAACTATTCAATTGGGATTCACCCCACTGGCTGCCGGTGCCTTTATTGGTGAACACAGCTACAGCCGTCCTAATATGCCCATTGCAGAAGGCCGTCCGGATGTTACCGATTTACAGATTGCGGAACAATTTGGAAAAGACTGTCTGACAAAACTGGAGAAGGATGAAACATTATCCGATTTTTACCTAAAAGGAAACATACCTTATCGCTTTGTTGGCCCCTCTACTCCTGCCTCTCCAGTCTGCACTGAAGAATGCTTCGCCTGTGGCGAATGCATCGAAGTATGTCCTACTCATGCCATTGCTTTAAGCGATGAAGGAAAAATAGAAACAGAGATTACCAAATGCATCAAGTGCTGCGCTTGCGTAAAAGAATGCCCTAATGGTGCACGAGTTTTTGATACTCCTTACACCCCCATGCTACACCAAAAATGTGTGGCACGCCGTGAACCTGAACTATTTATATAATGAATAACAGAGATAAAAGAGTCCTGGTAGGAATGAGTGGCGGAATAGACAGCTCCGCCACGTGCATCATGCTGCAAGAACAAGGATATGAAGTGGTAGGAGTTACCATGAGAACGTGGGATGTCCCTTCCCGCTTTTCCACCCCCGGTCAAGATGAACCTGATGATGTACTGGAAGCAAGGGCCTTGGCAGAACGGTTGGGAATAGAACACCATGTAGCTGATGTGAGGAAAGAGTTCAAACAGATTATTGTAAAACACTTCATAGATGAGTATATGCAAGGAAGAACTCCCAATCCTTGTGTCCTTTGCAATCCGCTATTCAAAGAGCGAATTCTCTGTGAATGGGCAGACCAAACGAATTGCGCCCATATCTCTACCGGGCATTATTGCAGACTGGAAGAACGGAAGGGAAAACTGTATATAGTAGCGGGAGATGACCAAACAAAAGACCAATCCTATTTTCTATGGAAACTTCCTCAGGAGATACTTCAACGTTTTCTCTTTCCACTGGGAACTTATACCAAGCAGGAGGTACGGGAATATCTCCGACAAAAAGGATTCGAAGCGAAAGCCCGTGGAGGTGAAAGTATGGAAATCTGCTTTATAGAAGGGGATTACCGAAACTTTCTGCGTTCGCAATGCCCGGATATTGACACCCAAGTAGGACCGGGATGGTTTGTAAATAGCAAAGGAGTCAAGATAGGTCAGCACAAAGGCTTTCCTTATTATACAATAGGCCAACGGAAAGGATTGGAAATCGCTTTGGGGCATCCAGCATACGTACTACGCATCAATGCAGAAAAGAATACAGTCATGTTAGGAGATGCCGAGGAACTTAAAGCAGAATATATGTTGGTAGAAGACTATCATATCACAGAAATGCAGGATTTACTGCAATGCAAGGACTTGTCAGTACGTATCCGCTATCGCAGCAAGCCTATTCCGTGTCAAGTGCTCGTATTAGATGAAAAACAACTATTGGTCCGTTTCCTTTCCGAAGCATCCGCCATCGCTCCCGGACAATCAGCCGTTTTTTACGAGGGGAAACGAGTATTGGGAGGTGCATTCATAGCTTCACAGCGCGGCATCCGAAAAATTGCCGCAGATAACCAAGATAAATTTTAGATGATGAAAACATATATCGGATATCTTATTTTCATGTGCAGCTTATTATTATGCAGTTGCCAACAGACCACAAGCAATCCTCGTTTCTACGACGAGGGCGTATCGCAAGAACTGGCAACACTGCGCAAACAGGAGATTAAGGAGTTGAAGTATAAGCTATATTTCTCCATTCCTGAACAGAAATCAGTACCGGTAAATGGAGAGATTACCATTGAATTTAATCTGGATGCACCGCAAGAAATTATTCTCGACTTCAGAGAAAAGCCTGAAAAAATAAAATCGGTATCCGTCAATGGACAAACTGAAGGTGTGTCAAAATGCGCACCTTCTTTTTTTATGCACAAAGCCCCGACTTTCACAAGCAGGGGCTTTGTTAT